>DASQBH010000430.1:0-10666 GCA_035635315.1 Longimicrobium sp. | reverse complement strand
CGCGGTAGACCGCCTCGCGCAGCTCCAGCGCGCGCGCGAGCACGTCCGCGGCGGCCGCGGGCTCGGCGGCCGCGCGGGCGAAGAGCGGCGCGGCGGCGGCCTCGTCCAGCATCCCCACGCGCAGCGCCCACCACACCAGGTCGGCGTAGGCGTTCAGCTTTTCGTCGATGCGCGTGTCGTGCGTATCGACCGTGTTCACGAACTCCAGGCTCAGCCGGCCGCCGATCAGGTTCAGTGTGGCCAGCGGGTTTTCGGCGGTCATGGCTCGTTCCCGGTGCCCGTGGGTCATCTAACCTATATAATGGTGATTGACAGGTTAGATGTCCACCCTTATCATCTGCCTAACCATCAAAACCGGTTTTGATGGATACAAACTCGAAGGCGGGGAGGACGACCATGCACCCCCATGAAGCGGTCCAGCACGCGATCCACGACCTGCGCACGCGCGGTCTTTACCCGGCACCCCCCGCCGCGGAGGCGCCGTCCTCATCCCCAGGCACCGCGCGGGCACGGGCGTACCTTGCCGCGCTGCGCCGTTCGCTGGCACGGGACGAAGCCGCGGCGCTCGCCCCGCTGGGGCCGGAGGTGGACCGGTGAGCCGCCCGCGCGCGCTGCAACTGGGCGCCTACGCGGCCACCTGGATCATCTGGGGATCCACGTACCTGGCCATTGCCTGGGGCGTAAGGACGGTGCCGCCGTTTCTGCTGGTGGCGATGCGCTCGCTGGCGGCGGGCGCCATCCTGCTCACGTGGGCGCGCCTGCGCGGGCACCCGGCGCCGACGCGGGCGCAGTGGCGGGCCGCCGCGGCCACGGGCGCGATGTTCTTTCTGGTGGGGCACGGCGGCCTGTTCTGGGCGGAGCAGCGCGTCGCCAGCGGGATCGCGGCGCTGATGATCGCCACGGAGCACTTCTGGATCGTGCTGATCACCTGGGCGCTGCCGGGCGGCAGGGCGCCGTCGCGCCGGGCGATGCTGGGTGTGCTGATCGGCCTGCTCGGCGTGGCGGTGCTCACGCTGGGCGGCAGCGCCGAGGGCGGGCTGGACCCCGTCGGCATCGTGGTGCTGCTGATCGCGGCCGGGGCGTGGGGGGCGGGATCCATCTACTTCCAGGGCGAGCGGCGGCCCACCTCCGGCGCGTACGCCGCGGGGATGCCGCTGGTGGCCGGCGGCGTGATGCTGATGATCGCCTCCGCCGCCATGGGCGAGACGGCGCGCGTGCGGGCGGCGGACTTCACGCCCCTGGCCCTGGGCTCGCTGCTGTACCTGATCGTCTTTGGCTCGGTGGTCGCCTTCAGCGCCTTTACCTGGCTGGTGAACACCGAAGGGCCCAGCCGCGCGGCGAGCTACGTGTACATCAACCCGTTCGTGGCCGTGCTGCTGGGATGGGGCGTCGCGGGCGAGGCGCTCACCCCGCGAATGCTGGCCGCCGGCGCCGCCATCGTCCTGGCTGTGGTCCTGATCGTCCGCGGCTCGCCGGCCGAGGTGCGCGAGGCCGCCCCCGCGCGCCCGCGGCTGCACCGCCTGACGGAGCGCGAAGCATGATCGCCCGCGTGTGGCGCGGCCAGACGCGCGCGGCGGACGCGGAGCGGTACCTGGATTCCCTGCGCCGCACCGGCCTGGCCGACTGCCGCGCCACCCCCGGCAACCGCGGCGTGCAGATCCAGCGGCGCATCGTGGGAGAACGCGCGGAGTTCGTCTTCACCTCCTTCTGGGACTCGATGGACGACATCCGCGGCTTCGCGGGCGACGACCTCCATCGCGCCCGCTACTATCCGGAGGACGAGGAGATGCTGCTGGCGATGCCGCCGGACATCGACCACTTCGACGTCGTCGTGAGCGAGCCATAAGAGATTGATTAAGAGTTTCAGTTATTGCGCATCTGCTACGGATGCAGATTCTGCAAGGGATCATGCATCCTGCACCGCCGCCCGGGCCGCAACGCCGGGCGGCGGTTTGCTTCAACCGGCTGGGGATAAACGACTTGCGGATGACGGCAGGGAGCGGAACGGATGGTGCGAATCCAGTGTCCAACGATACCGGGACCAGGCGTGGAGGGCGGAAGCGGCGTATGAGCTTACGGCTCATGCGTTTGCTTGACACCCCCGTCCACGCGGCGTAACTTGGCTGCCTTCATCACCAGCCAAGGCTGACATCCCGGCGCGCGGGCATCTGCACTGCCCGCGCGATTCCGTCACCTGACTACATAGCAGTCATGCCACAATCCCGCTGGACGCTCATGCTCGTCCCGCACGACAACGAGCGCGTTCGCTCGTTCCAGGTGTCGGGCAAGAGCATTCGAGCCGCGCTCTCGGCCGTCCTGATGACCGTGCTGCTGCTGGGCACCTTTGGCATCGCCTTCGTCGTCAAGCAATCGAAGCACGTCCAGAACGCCGCGCTGCGCGAGGAGAACGAGGCGCTGGCGGGCGAGGTGGAGCAGATCCGCGAGCAGATGGAGGCGCTGGACGCGTCCATCGCCGCGCTGACGGAGAAGGACGAGCAGCTGCGCGTGGTGGCCGGGCTGCCGGAGATCGACCCCGACGTTCGCCGCGTGGGCGTGGGCGGGCCGGGAAGCACGGGGACCTCGGCGGCGCTGGCGCGGCTCAACCCCCGCGTGAACCGCAAGGTAGAGACGGCGGAGCAGGACCTGGGCGCGCTGGTTCGCCGCGCCACCCTGCTGCGCACCAGCATGGACGAGGCGCTCACCACCATCGAGCGCAACCGCGAGCGCATGGCGTCCACCCCCACCATCCTGCCCGCCAACGGGCACCTGTCGTCGCTGTTCAGCGGCACCCGCTACCATCCGGTCCTTCGCATCTCCCGTCCCCACAAGGGGATCGACATCGCCGCCCGCGTGGGCGAGCCCATCCTTGCCGCCGCCCGGGGCCGCGTGATCTACGCCGGCAACAAGAGCAACGGCTACGGCAACATGGTGGAGATCGACCACGGCTACGGCTACGTGACGCGCTACGCCCATGCGTCGCGGCTGCACGTGCGCCGCGGCCAGACGGTGGACCGCGGCACCCGCATTGCCGACGTGGGCGCCACCGGCCTTACCAGCGGCCCGCACCTGCACTACGAGGTGGAGCAGAACGGCCGCCAGGTAGACCCGCTGAACTTCGTGATCGGCGACGCGCTTCCCTGATCTGGCGCGGTCGATTGGACGGATGACGAAGAGGAGCGCCCGCATGGACGCTCCTCTTCGTTTTCCAGGAACTGATTGGCCTCACACGGAGTCAACGGAGTAAACGGAGTTTTCTCGTGCCGTTTCCGAATCACTCATCCGCAGTCCCTGATGGAAGTGGAGGAAACGAACTGGAGATGCCGTCGCACCGAAGCCTTTACTCCGTTAACTCCGTTGACTCCGTGTGAGGCGTTCTTTTTTTCCTTTCCGTCCCCTCGCACTGGCCGTAAACGGCGAAGGGTGAAAGATTAAGGCCTCCGCGCCGGCAGGACGCCGGGCGGGGCTTTCCGTTTTCATCGCATCGATGCTGAATCTCGCAGTCGCCTTCGCGCTCGCCGTTGCCGCGCCCGACACCCTGCCGCCCCAATCCGACTCCGCCGTCGTGGCGGAGCCGGCCATCGTGGTGCTGCGGCAGCCCGCGCTTCCCATCGTCGCCCTGCGCCTGTCGCTGCTGGCGGACGATCCGCCGGGATACGCGGGCGCCGGCCACCTGATGCAGCACCTGCTCCTGCCGCGGCTGGAAGAGCGCATCGCGCGCGTGGGCGGCCGCGTGCAGGCCGTCCGCACCTCCGACGCCGTGATCTACACCGTCGTGGGCCCCGCGGCGGAGCTGGACTATCTCGCGGAGACGCTGCGCGGCGTCCTGCGCGCGCCAACCGCGGGGACGGCGGAGATGCTGGCCGCCGCCGCCGCCGTCACGCAGGAGCGCGGGGCCGAGCGCGAGATCGCGCCGCAGTACGTCC
Source organism: Longimicrobium sp. (assembly GCA_035635315.1). Lineage (GTDB taxonomy): Bacteria > Gemmatimonadota > Gemmatimonadetes > Longimicrobiales > Longimicrobiaceae > Longimicrobium. The sequence goes on along the minus strand of DASQBH010000430.1, from coordinate 6,743 downwards.
GCGCCGCCCTGCGCGCCCGCCTGTTCCCGGAAGACCTTCCCGCCGCGGGGACCGACGCCGCGATGGCGCGGCTGAACACCGCGCGGATGAGCGAGGTGTGGGCGGCCATGTACCGCCCGGAGCGCGTCTCCATCGTGGCCGTGGGCGACGTGGAGATCGCCGGCGTGCGCCGCGCCTTCCGCGACGTCCCCGCGGCCGCGGGCGAGGGCGTGGCGCCGCTGGCCGACACCGTGCGCGCCTTCGCCGTCGACACGCCGCAGGCCACGCGCGGCTGGTTTGGCCGGGCGTGGAGCGCGTCCGCGGCGGACCCGGCGGCGCTCACGGTGACCTCGCGCCTGCTCCGCAACCACCTGCGCCGCCGGATGACGCGCTCCAGCGTGGACGTGGAGCACTGGTGGACGCACCACGGCCAGGCGCTGGCCCTGGTCGTCGCCACGGCGGACTCGCTGGTCCCCGTGGCGCGGCGGACGGTGGAGGGTTCGCTCACCAACCTGCGCGACAACCTGGACGAGACGCTGGTGCGCGACGCCGCCGCCAGCGTGCGCCGCGAGATGCTGTTCTTCGCCCGCACGCCCGAGCGGATGGCCGACGTGCTGGGTGCCTTTTCCGACCGCGGCGAGGAAGCCGGCTCCGCCCAGCGCTTCTACGCCGCCGTGGCCGAGGTGACGGAGGACGACGTGCGCGCCGTGCTGGCGCTGCTGCTGGAAGAAGAGCCCGCCATCGTGGAAGTGCCCCCCCAGCGCCTGAACCGCCAGTGACGATGCGCATCCGATCGATCGCTGGCTGGGTGGCGCTCGCCGTGCTGGCCGCCCGCCCCGCATCTGCGCAGGACCGCGTGGTCGTGCGCCCGGAGCCGGGGACGCCCGTGGTGGCCGCGGAGGTGCTGATCGCCGTGGGCCCCGCGGACGAGGCGGAGGGCAAGGAGGGGATCACCTACCTCACCGCCCGCTCGGTGACCGCGCCCATCGTCCCCGTCCTGGACTCGCTGACGGCGCAGCTCACCGTCGTGCAGCACAAGGACGCGGTGTCGTTCACCGTCATCGCCGCGCCCGACAACTGGGAAGAGGCCACCCGCACCCTGCTGGTCGCCCTCTTCCGCGATCCCGTGGACAGCCTGGCCACCGTCCGCCAGCGGACCGCCACCGCGGCGGAGCTGGAGGCGCGCGAGGCCAGCCCCGCGGACGCGCTGGCGCGGCAGGTAGACGCCGCCGTCTTTGGCGAGGCGCACCCGTGGGGCCGCCCCGCCGTGGGGACGGCCGCCAGCGTCGGCCGCATCCGCGTGGCCGAGGTGGATGCCTTTCTGCGCACCGGCTTCACCGCGGACCGGGCGGTGGTCGCCATCGTGGGGCCGGTGGATGCGGAGGCGGCGCAGGCGCTGCGGGCGTTCATGGATCCCGGCCCGGTGCGGCGCACGGAGGTGGATGCGCCCGAGCCGGCCGACGAGCCCGTGCGGCAGCAGTACAACTCCATCACCGCGTGGGTGGCCGCCGTCTACCCGTTCGGCGAAGACGCGGACGAGGAGGCGCTGCGGATGCTGGCGGAGCTGGCCGTGGAGCGCGTGTCGTTCGGCCCCCTGCGGCCGCAGGTGTACGATTCGCGCGCCGAGGTCACGCGCCACGCCGGCGGCGGCGAGCTGCGGCTGGAGCTGGTGGTCCCGCCGCGCGAGGTGGAGGAGTGGGCCGAGCGCCTTGCCGCCGCCGTCGCCGAGTACGCCGGCGAGGCGCTGGGCGACGCGCAGTTCGCCGACCGGCTGCGGCGCTTTCGCGGCGAGCGGATGCTGGAGCTGGAGTCACCCGAAGCCCGCGCCCGCGCCCTTGCCCGCGAGGTGCTGGTCACCGGCCGCCCCACCGGCCGCCTTGCCGACGTGGACGGCCTGACCGCCGCCCGCCTGCACCAGGCCGCCCACGCCCTCGGCGACCCCGTCATCGTCTTCCTCGGCCCCTTCGTCGAGGAAGAGGAGAGCGACGGCGCGCGGTAAAACAGCCGGTGCTGATGATATCACCCATCAGCACCGGCTGAATCGTTATCCAGCGCGCTTTCTCAGCCTCATCCCATCTTCCGCCGGCTGATTCATCGCCTCGGGTGGAGACGACGCCGTGTCCCGCGGCGCTGCGCGTGTGCTCTCCTGAAGACCTTCTCAGCCGGGCCGAATTCAATCTCCTCCAGACGGTACACGAAGCTCAGAAATAGCTCACGCGCGAGCCGCGCACGCTGCCTCCTGGGAAGTTTCCGTGCTTCTGCCATCAATTCAGAGAAAGACGTAGCCATGGGACGCACTCCTTGTGGGGGGTGTCTCTCACGTCCACAAATCTATAGATTCCGGCACCCGTCCGCTACGTCCATAATCCGTCAGCGCACGCGCGATTCAATCTCAAAATCCGCCAGATGCCCATCGAGAACTACGGCGTGCTGAAGGGGCGCATCACCGAGTGCAGGCAGGAGCGCGACAACCGCGCGCCGCACTACCACATCCGCGTGCGCGCGGCGGGGGCGGATGCGCGTGTGTCCATCAACGTGCAGTCCCACGACCGCCGCCGGCCGGACCTGCTGCACTTCATTGACGACGACTTCCGGCATCCCATCACGCCGCGGCTCGCGGACCTGGACGACGGGTGGCACGCCGGCGGGCCCGGGCCGGACGGGGTGGCGATCGACTATCCACGCGGCGGGATGGTGACGCGCGAACAGATGCGCGCCATCCCGCACGACAAGCCTGGCACGAACAACGACCTGAACGACCGCCTGGACGCGCTCATCCGCCACGCCTGCGACGACCCGGAGGTGGAGGTGTACGCGTTCGGCTCGGCGTGGGGTCCGGAGCCCACGGAGCCCGACGAGGTGTTCGGGTTCGAGCCCGGGCGCGGGGTGCACGACGTCCACATGAACCAGGGCAACGCCCGCGGCGAATACCACTCCAGCGACAACGGCGTCTGGCAGGACGGCGCGCTCTTCCTGCACCTGAAGCGCGAGCGGCGGTGGGTGGCCGTCTTCCTCGCCTTCCAGGCGCAGGCGTGGCAGACGGACGACCACGGCTTTCCCGCCTCCACTTCGCTGCCGTGACTGAGTTACATTGATGCCGCGTAACCCGGCGCAAGGGAAGCTTGGGACGCGCTGCAACAGCCGGAGATGGAGGCTACTCTGATGAGCAGAAACAGCTGGAAGGCGATCCGCAGCACCGCGGCCCCGGATACCATCGCGCGTGCGGAGCTCAAGACGGCGGCGCTGCTTGTTTCGCTGGATCGGCAGGGTCAGGCGGACGACGATGCCATGGAGGACCCGAACGCAGAAACGGACGAGAAGGACAAGCCGCGCGGGTGACCGAGGGACCGTGCGTGGAGCCGATCCCGCGGTTCTGCTGGCAAGGTCCTTCAGTCGGCGCCAGAGTACGGTGGAAGGGCAAGTCTGGAGCGGCGCCTCCTTCAGGATGACTGGCGCGGGCTCCGCACGTAGACGCAAGATGGCCCGGATCATCGCGATCCGGGCCATCCTGTCACCCGTTCACCCGTTCACCCGTTCACCCCTTCACCCCTTCACTTCTGCGCGTTGCCGAAGTCTACGGTCGGGGCCGTCTCGGCGCCGGCGGGGGCCTGGTACGGCTCCTTGCGCTGCGCGCCGCTCACCTTCGCGGTGATGGCCTGGGGGAAGGAGCGGATGTACGTGTTGTACTGCTGCACCGCCTCGTTGTAGTCCTGCCGCGCCCGCGAGATCTTGTTCTCGCTCTCCGCCAGCTGGTCCTGCAGCGCCGTGAAGTTCTGCGTGGCGCGCAGCTGCGGGTACGCCTCCACCGCGATGTTGAGGTACGTGCCGATCTGCCGCGTGACCGCCGCGTCGGCCTGCTCCATCTGGTTCACGTTGTTGCTGCGCACCGCCTGGTCCAGCTGCCCCCGCGCCTGCGCAAGCTGCGCCTCGGCCGCCGGCAGCTGCCCGGCGCGCGCGCGGGCCACGTCGGTGTAGGTGCCGCGCTCGAAATCGGCGGCGCCCTTTACCGTGGCCACCAGGTTGGGGATGAGCTGGTTCCGGTTCTGCAGCGCCACGCCCACGTTGCTGCGCGCCTGCTCGGCCCGCTCGTCCAGCGCCTGGATCCGGTTGTATCCGCACCCGCCCAGCGACAGCGCAAAGGTCAGGGCGATCACAGTCTTCAAGGCCCGCATCGTTCTCCTCCGGAGGACAAAGTTCGGGTGGTCGGTTGATCCAACGAAACTCACGCGCGGGGCAGTTCCGCCCCGCCGTGCACCAGCCGGTCCACGTACGCCACCACGCGGCTCACCGCGTCCAGATACCCCACCACCACCGGCGCATCGGCCTGCGGCTTGAGCTTCTGGCCGCCGGCGCGCGCGCGGTGCACCTCCAGCAGCGGCGCGGGATCGAACCCCACCCGCTCCGCCACCTGCCGCACCACGGTCTCCGCGTCGCGCACGCCTTCCTCTCCGCCCAGCCGCAGCACGGTGCGAAAGAGGACCAGGAAGGTGCTGAACGACCGCGTCAGCAGCTCGCCCAGCTCCGCCGGCTCGCCGGCGAAGAGCAGGTAGCGTTCCCGCAGCTGGATCTGCTTGCCCTTGAGCTCGCGCTCGCACTGCATCCGCAGGTCTTCGAGCCGGATGTCGATCCCCTCGAACGGGTCGGCGCCGGCCACCGTCAGGTGCGCGTCGCGCATGTCGGCCAATTCGATGGCCCACACGTCCGCCGAGCCGCGCCACTCGTCCGTCGACATCATCAGCGGCGGCGGGTTGCCCTCCGCCACCCACGCCCTCGCGGCCTGCGACGCGCGCCGCAGCGACGCCGGGCTCACCTCGCGCACCAGCACCAGCACGTTCAGGTCGCTCACCCCCGGCCGGTACTCGCCGCGCGCCGCGGAGCCGTACAGGACGACGGACGCCAGCTCCGCGCCGTACGCCGTCCGCATCTCCTCCGCAAAACGCTCCGCGCGCTCCCGCGGGTCTTCCGTTTGGTTCCGTGTCACCAGTCGCCTCCCGCGCCGCCGCCTCCAAATCCGCCCCCGCCCCCGAATCCACCGAACCCGCCTCCCCCGCCGCCAAACCCGCCGCCGCCCCATCCCCCGCCACCGCCGCCGCCCCAGTTGACCGGGAAGGGGATGATGACGGGCCCGCCCCAGCCGCGCCGGCGCCGGCCTCCACCTCCGCCTCCCCCGCCCCGCATCATGGAGAAGAGGATGAAGATCAGGATCAGGAAGAAGATGAACCCGCCGCCCCCCGACGAGCGCCGCCGTCCCTGCGGCTGCGTCTGCGGCTCGGAGCGCGGCTGGGGCGGCGGCGCGCCGCTGAGGGTGAAGTTGAACTCCTCGGCGTACTCCTGCGCCACCCCCTGCACCGCGGCCAGGATCCCCTGCCCCGGCTGCCCGGCCGCCAGCCGCGGCACCATCAGGTCGCGGCCGATGCGCCCCGCCTCGGCCGCGGTGATGAAGGTGTTGGTGCCGATCCCCGTCTCCACGCGCCACTTGCGGTCCTGCATGGAAACCAGGATCACCGCGCCGGTGTTGCGCGCGCTGTCGCCCACCTCCCCCGACGCGCCGACGCGCCACTCGCGCCCGATGCGCAGCGCCACGTCCGACGCCACCTCGCCCTGGAGCGACGGCAGGGTGACGACGACGATCTCGCCGCGCGACTTGGCCCGCACCTCGTCGATCACCGCCAGGATGGCGGCCTCGTCCTGGGCGGGGATGACGTTGGCGAAGTCGTTTACGTACCCCGTGGGACGGGGGATCTGCAGCTGCGCCGCCGCCGGGGCCGCCAGGGCCGCAAAAAGCAGCGCCAGCGCCGCCGCGAACGGCAGGCGCCGCGCCGCCCGGCGCGCCGCTTGCGAAACCCCGCCGTGCCGATTGCCGCGACTGCGTTCGTCCGGCCCGATGATCCGTCCCATTCCTCCCGGAGCGCGTTTGATGAAGCGTCTGCTGCTGTTGGCCGCCTGCCTGGCGGCCGCCGGGTGCAGCGACAGCAAGGTGGTGGTCCAGGCCTCGCTGGCCACGGCCGGCGAGCCCGTCGCCGACATGCCGGTTTTCCTGCTTCCCTACGACCGCCAGGCGCTGATGGATTCACTGGCCAAAGCGTCCGACGAGACGGAGCCAGCCATTCCCGCGGCGCTGGTTACGCAACTTGAGAGCCTGAACGCCCAGGAGCGCCAGCTGGCGGCCGCCGGGGACAGCACCGTGCGGCGGGTAAGGGCGCAGCGGGCGGCGGTGCAGGCGCAGGTAGATTCCATCCGTGTGAACCGCCGCCGGTGGCGCCAGCAGGTGTTTGCGGACTTCGACAGCGTGGCGCAGATGAAGATGGCGGAGCTGGGCGCCAGCGCCGCCACCGACACCACCGACGCGCAGGGAATCGCGCGCATTGGGGCGGACGAGGGGCGCTTCTGGGTCTACGCCGCCTACGTGCTTCCCGACGTGACGCTGGAGTGGAACGTCCCCGTCACCATCCGCGGCGACAGCACCGTCGTGCGCCTGACGCGCGAGAACGCGAAGGAGCAGCGGTTCTACTGAGCCCGGAGCACGCCCCCTCCGGGCGGGCACCACCCGCCCACCTCCCCCAAAACTGCTGGGGGAGGTTGGGGTAGCCGCAGGCACCGAACTGCGCCCGCGAGAGCCCTCACCCGCTCGCCCAGGCTCGCACCCTCTCCCGCAAGCGGGAGAGGGTATAAACGTCGCGCCAGGGTGCGGTGTGCTCCGTCCGGTGCCGAAGTCCGCCCCCTCCGGGCTCGTAAACCTCGCCCACCTCCCCCAAAACTGCTGG
>DASQBH010000429.1:0-11706 GCA_035635315.1 Longimicrobium sp. | reverse complement strand
ATAGAAACGGATAGGGGAGACAATGAGGACGCCGATCTCGCGTCGCGCCGCCGGAAGGGAGCCAGGCATGGGGATTCCACCTGGGGCGGAATCGAAAAGGCCGAATCGTGATTGAAGGAACTGCTTTAAAAACTCAGGCTCTCGGAAAATTGTCCTTGTCCGTGCGGTGCGACGCCGCGCGAAGAGGCCGATCCCACCACGGGCGTCATTTCGCTTCCTGGCGCAAAATGCACTTTAAAACAGCGCGCCGCGCTGCGTCAAACCTTTTGTTACGCTCATTCGAATGGGCGGGCTGTTGCCGATTCTGATCCACTCCTTGCTGGCGATGTTTCCTCCTCCGGTCGGGGTGAGGCGCGCTCCCAGGGGCCTGTTCTGGTCTCCATCGACTCACGCACTTTCGCACTCCCGCACTTTCGCACTTTCGCACTTTCGCACTTTCGCACTCACGCACTCCCGCACTCCCGCACTCCCCTGCCTCAACACTTTCCCCCCCGCCTCCGTCTGGAAGGAGAATGACCGGCGATACCGATGCCCAGCTGGTGGCGAGGGTGCGGCGCGGGGAGCGCGCGGCGGCGGAGGCGCTGGCCCAGCGGTGGCTGCGCGCCTGCCGTGCCGTGGCCCTGGCCGTCACCCGCGACGAGGCCGACGCGGACGACGTGTGCCAGGACGCCTTCGTACGCGCCATCGAGCGCATCGACGACTGCCGCGATCCGGCCCGCTTTGGCCCCTGGCTGCTGCAGATCGCCCGCAACCGGGGGCACGACCACCTGCGGTCGCGCGCGCGGCCGGTGCTGTCGCTGGAGGGGATGGAGATCGAGTCGGGCGAGGCGTCGCCGCAGCGCCAGGCGGAGCGCGGCGATGAGCGGACGCGGCTGCTGGCCGCGCTGGGCGAGCTGCCGCAGGAGCGGCGCGAGGTGCTGCTGCTGCACGACCTGGAGGGATGGACGCACCGCGAGATCGCGGAGCGGATGGGGCTGCCGCCCGGGACCGTTCGGTCTCACCTGCACCACGCGCGCAGAAGGATGCGCACCCTGCTGCCGGAACTGGAACAAGGCGAGGAATGATGGACGACGAGCGTGTGAACCTGTCCGCGCTGGACCCCGCCCGCGACCCCGGCCGCTGGCAGGCCGTCATGGCGGCCACCATGGCGCGCGTGGACGGCGCGCTGCTGAACCGCGCCCGCCCGGACCCGCTGGCGCTGATCGCCGGATGGCGGCGGCCGCTGCTGGCCATGGCCGCCGGCACCGTGCTGCTGCTGGTGCCCGTGGAGGTGGCGCTGGAGCGCCGCGAGACGCGTCAGGAGACGCTGCGCGGGCTGGTGGACGTTTCCACCGCGTGGGCGCAGGAGGGGCGCGCCCCCACCGGCGCGGAGCTGCTGCGGGCCATCCGCACGGGAGGCGGGCGGTGAAGAACCGGGCGCGCGCCGTGGGCATCCTGCTGCTGGCCGCCACCTTCTCGGTGGGCGCGCTGAGCGGGATGGCCGTGGAAGAGGCGATGGGGCTGGACTGGTTCGACTTTCTGGACGAGGACGCCAGCCCCTCGGAGGACCGCCTGTTTGCCGGGATGGAGCTGACGGCGGCGCAGCGGGCGCAGATCGAACAGATCCGCGAACGCCGCGAGGACCGGCTGGAGGCGTACTGGGAAAGCCGCGTGCCCGACATCCAGCGCGTCGTGGACCAGTCCTACGGCGAGATGCGGGCGGTGCTGCCGGCGGAGCGGCACGCGGAGTTCGACCGGCGCGTGCGCGAGCTGCGGGCGCGCGCCCCGGCGGAGAGCGATTGACGGCGGACGACCGTGTGCCCGCCTGACAGGAAACTGAAGTAAAGGGAGTGGGATGATGCGGACGACGGGTCTGTACAAGTTTGCGGCGCTGGTGCTCGGCGCCATCCTGGCCATCAGCGCCCTGGCCTACGCCATCGCGCCCGGTGAGCGCCGGGCCGAGGCGGCGGCGACGGACGCGCGCGCGGAGGTGGATGGACCTCCACCCCCGGCCGTGGCGCTGGCGCAACGCGAGGAGGGTGCGGCGGAGAATGCCGTCTGCACCGCGTCCGGCGCGCCGCGGCCGCTGGGTGCGGAGATCCACGAGAGCAGCGGCGTGGCCGTGAGCCGCGCGCACGCCGGGATCTTCTGGACCCACAACGACTCCGGCGAGCCGCTGCTGTACGCGGTGGATGCGGACGGCCGCACCGCGGGGCGCGTGCGCATCACCGGCGCGCAGGTGGAGGACTGGGAAGACGTGGCGCTGGCCCCCTGTCCGTCCGGCGGCGACTGCCTGTACGTGGCCGACATCGGCGACAATGATGCGGAGCGGTCCTCCATCACCGTCTACCGCGTCCCCGAGCCCGCGCCCGGCGCTGCGGCGTCCGCGGCCGCCGAGGTCATCCGCCTGCGCTATCCCGACGGCCCGCACGACGCGGAGGCCCTCTTTGTCCTGAACGGCGCCATCCACGTCGTCACCAAGGGCGAGTCCGGCCCCATCGTCCTCTACCGCGCGCCGGCTTCGGCCGGGGCGGGGGGAGAGGTGACGCTGGAGCACGTCCGTACGCTTTCCGCGGGCAAGGTGGATCGCTCCGAGCGCATCACCGGCGCGGACGCCAGCGCCGACGGGCGGTGGGTGGTGATGCGGACGCTGGAGTCGGCCTCCCTCTACTCCGCGGCGGAGCTGGCGGGGAGCGGCGCCCTGGCTCCGCGGCTCGTGGACCTGAAGGGGCTGGATGAACGGCAGGGCGAGGGGATCGCCTTCGGGCCGGACGGGTCGCTGGTGGTGACCAGCGAGGGTGGCAAGAAGAAGTCGCCCGCGACCTTCGCGCGCCTGGCCTGCACCGGGCTGTGAGCCCCGGGCCCCGCCGCGCGTGCCTGTCGGGCTTGCTCCTTGCGCTCACCTGGCGCGAAATGCCGTTCTCCGCCGCGTAGCTAAGGATGAGTCTTGAGGGATGATGGAGCCAGCCGGCCGGCCCAGTGCGCGGCGCTCCCGTATCGCATGGCCGGCGGCGCCGTCGAGGTGCTCCTGGTCACGCCGCGCGGGGGCGACGGGTGGATCATCCCCAAGGGAAAGGTGGAGGCGAGGCTCGGAGTTCCGGGCTCCGCGGCGCGCGAGGCGGAGGAAGAGGGCGGTGTCCGGGGGAAGATCCAGCAGACCCCTTTCGACCAGTACCGCCACGGCGGCGGCGAGGATGGGCCGCTGGTGTCCGTCTTCCTGATGCCGGTTACGCGGGAGCTGTCCTCCTGGGCCGAATCTCACCAGCGCGAGCGGCGGTGGGCGACGCTGGACGAGGTGCCCGGGCTGGTGGTGGACCCCGGTCTCGCGCGGGTGATGCGCGCGGCGGCGGATCACCTGGCCACCCATGCCGCCGCCACCTGGCCCGCCGCGGAAGGCGTGAGGCGAAGGATCCGCACACGAGAGCTCGTGGTCGGATCCGCTCTCCTGCTCGCGGCGGTGTTCGGGCTGGCGGTCCTGGTCACCTGAGCGCGGGCAGGACGCGGACGGCTACGAAGCCTCGCCTGACGCCCGGCCGCGAAGGATGCGGAAGACGCGGTAGAAGTACCACAGCACGGCGCCGCCGACGATCGCCGAGCTGACGGGCCCGATCCATCCCTCCACCTGCTCGAACCGGCTTCCCAGCAGCCGCCCGGCGTACGCCAGCACGAACGTCCACAGCGCGGTTCCCAGCGCCGAGAGGGCCAGAAAGGGCGCGGCCGGCATCCGCGTGAACCCCGCGGGGACGGAGATCAGCGTGCGCACCACGGGCACCAGCCGCCCGAAGAACACGCTCCAGCGCCCGTGCCGGCCGAACCAGTCCGCCGCGCGGTCCACGTCCTCCGGCACCATCGCCAACCAGGTGCCGTGCGCCTGTACCCACGCGCACAGCCGCTCGTGCGTCACCGCGCGGCCCACCGCGTACCAGAACCACGCGCCCGCCAGCGACCCCGCGCTCCCCGCCGCCACCATCATCCAGAACGGCGCCTGGCCGCGGGCGGACAGGTACCCCGCCAGCGGCATGATCACCTCCGACGGCAGCGGCGGAAACACGTTCTCCAGGAACATCAGCAGCGCCACCCCCGCCGGCCCCATCTGCCGCACCACCTCCACCACCCAGTCCTGCATCCTGCCCCCGTTCGCGTCCGGTGTCGCCGCCCGTCATTCGCGCGCGTTCGTACCAGACGCATCCGGAGCCGGATGTGTTGAACGGGAGTGTGGCTCGCCGCGCGTCGCCACGGGCTGAAGCCCGTGGCTGGAAGGGCCACAAGCCCTGTCTCGCGCCGAGGCGCGGCACGAACAGGGCTTCAACCGCTCGCGTTCGACGCAGGCCGGCGCGCAAGGGCCTGCGGATGGGTGCAGTTGAAGCCCCGCCGGGCGAGCTCCGCGAGCCCAGGGCGGGGCTTATGGCCTTTCTAGCCGCGGGCTTCAGCCCGTGGCGCCCTCCGACGCGACAAGGCCTACCCCACCCCCCGCGGCCGCACCCGCCGCTCCGCCAGCGCGAGCAGGGCATCCACCAGTAGCGCGAGCAGGGCGGCGGGGATGGCGCCGGAGAGGATCATCCGCGTGTCCGAGAGGGCAAGTCCCGCCACGATGGGATCGCCCAGCCCGCCCGCGCCGATGAACGCCGCCAGTGTCGCCGTCCCCACGGCGATCACGGCGCTGGTCCGCACGCCGGCCATGATGGACGGCGCCGCCAGCGGCAGCCGCACGTGGCGAAGCACCTGCGCGTCGCTCATCCCCAGTGCCCGCGCGGCTTCCGTCGCCTCGGGGCTGGCGTCGCGGACGCCGGTGTAGGTGTTCCGGACGATGGGGTACAGCGAGTAGAGAAAGAGCGCGGCGAGCGCCGGCACCATCCCGATCCCCAGCAGCGGGATCATGAACGCCAGCAGCGCGATCCCCGGGATGGTCTGCAGCACGCCCACCGCGCGCACCGTTCCCTCCGCCGCGCCGGCGCGCGCCCGCCCCAGCATCACCCCCAGCGGCACCGCGACCGCCGCGGCCGCCAGCAGCGACAGCGCGACCAGCAGCAGGTGGCGACCGGTCAGTCTCATCAACGCGCCGCGCCGCTCCCACAGGTACGCGCCGAGGTTTTCCGCGCGCGCCGCCGGTGCCGCATCCCCCCGGTCCAGCGCCCCCGCCAGCCCCAGCTCCCGCAGCCCGTCCGCCGCCACCCGCGCCACCGGCTCGCCGTCCACCTCCACGCGGCGGTTGAGCGCGCGCATGATCCGCACGTCCAGCCGCCCGCTCAGCAGCGTGAGCGCGGCGACGGCGTCCGGCCGGTCCCGCTGCAGCCGCGCGCTGACCAGCGCGGCGGCCTCGTATGGCGGAAAGAAGCCGCGGTCGTCCTCCAGCACCACCAGCCCGTAGCGGTCGATCAGCCCGTCCGTGGAGTAGCCGTCGATCACGTCCACCGCCCCTTCCGCCAGCGCGCGGTACTTCACCGCCTGCACCAGCGGCCGGACGGAGCGCGGCCGCAGCCCGTACGCCGCCCGCAGCCCCTCCAGCCCGTCCTCGCGGCCGATGAAGTCAGGCGTGAACCCCGCCCGCAGCTCCGCCGACGCGCGCGCCAGGTCCGACAGCGTCCGCAGCTGGTATCGATCCGCCGTCTCCTTGCGGACGGCGATGGCGTACGTGTTCTCGAACCCCAGCGGCGGCAGCCAGCGCACCCCCCACCGCCTGCCGAACTCGCGCGACACGCGGCCGTACACGGCCGCCGGATCCGACTGCGGCGGCTCGCCCAGGATCGCCAGCAGGCCGGTCCCCGTGTACTCCGGATAGACGTCGATCGCCCCCGTCCGCAGCGCGCCGAACGCGATCTCCGTCGCCCCAAGCCCAGGCCGCCGGTCCACCGCGATCCCACGCCCCTCCAGCACCTGCGCGAACATCTCCGCCAGCAGATAAGACTCGGCGAACGGCTTCGACGCGACCACGATCGGCCGCGCATCCGCCTGCGCATCCACCGAACGCGTGGGGTGGATGACGAGCAGCGCCGCGAGGGCCAGGATGCGCCGCATCATCCCGCCCCCAGCCGCGACCGCGCGACGAGCCCCGCCACGTACTCCGTCTCCGGCGCGCGGACCAGCGTTTCGGGAGATGCGATCTGCTCGATGCGCCCGCGGCGGAGGACGGCGATGCGGTCGGCCAGCAGCGCCGCCTCGTGCAGGTCGTGCGTCACCAGGATGGCGGTGATCCCCAGCTCGCGGCGCAGCTTTCCGAACGCGTCCTGCAGGTCCGCGCGGGTGATGGCGTCCAGCGCGCCGAACGGCTCGTCCAGCAGCACGATCCCCGGCCGCGCCGCCAGCGCCCGCGCGATCGCCACGCGCTGCCGCTGCCCGCCGGAAAGCTCGCGCGGCCAGCGCCCGCCGAACTCCGCCGCATCCAGCCCCACCCACGCCAGCGCCGCCGCGCCCTTGGCCTCCGCGTCCGCCTCGCCGCGCAGCCAGGGGACCAGTGAGGCGTTGCGCAGCACCGTCCAGTGCGGCAGCAGCCCGCCTTCCTGCTGTACGTACCCGATCCGCCGCCGCAGCTCCACCGCGTCGACGGAAGCCGCGTCCGCGCCTTCCACCGTTACGCGCCCGCCATCCGGCTCCGTCATGCGGTTGAAGCAGCGCAGCAGCGTGGTCTTTCCCGACCCGCTCTCCCCCACCAGCGCCACGCACTCCCCCGCCGCCGCCCGCAGCGACACTCCCTCCAGCGCCGAAACGCCGCCGTAGCGCTTCACCACGCCCTCGGCCGCGAGCACGGGATCAGGAACCGCGGGAGGATCAGCGAGCATCCGGATGGATCAGTTCGGGGAGAAATGGACGAATCCGCCTGCGAGGGCGAACCCGTACCCTTTGCGAGTCGTTCAGCGTGACCGCGGGGCCCGCACCAGGAGCGATTGAAATCGCCGCTGGAAAATCGCGAAGTCCGCCTTCGCGGACTGTTGCCGCGCGTGCCGGAGCGCTCGACAAAGCACGAGCAATCCGGTAGCGGACGCGCAGCCGCTTTGGACGCCGCACGCGGCTGGCCGCCGTGTCCGCGAAGGCGGACAGCGTGACGTTGTTGCCGCGATTTCAATCGCTCCGACGAACCCTGCGACGCGCACTACACTCGACCCTACGTCCGCGCCCGCCAATCCGCGCAGGCGGATTTCGTGTGCTTGTTGCAGCGAATTCATTCGCCCGGGCAGGATCGGCGGAACCACCTTCCCCGCGACGCTCTGAGTCCTGCATCCACCCCAGCTTCAACAAACCTTCTGCGCGGTATCCGGCTTGCGTCACACCTGTCACAACTCTTGGCGCGGTGCGACGCATCCGCATAGCTTACATCACGCCCTTCCGCGCGCGCCACCTCCGCCCATCACCCAAAGGCAGCATGGCCCAGCCCCACAACGGTTCCCTCACGCCCGGCGAGGTCGCGGCGCTGCTGGCCGACGCCCGCGAGCGCACGCTGCTGCTCATCTCCCCCGTCCCCGAAGACGAGCTGATGAACCAGCACAACCGGCTGATGAGCCCGGTGGTGTGGGACATGGGCCACATCGCCCACTTCGAGGAACTGTGGCTGGTGCGCAACCTGGAGGGGCCGGTGCAGTTCGTCGAGATGCCGGGGATCTTCAACCCGTTCCAGAACCCGCGCTCCGTGCGCGGCGAGCTGGCCCTGCCGCGCCTTGCCGACACGCTGGAGCACATGGCCGGCGAGCGGCGGATGGTGCTGGACCGCGTAATGGCCGGCGACACCGGCAAGGCCGACCCGCGGCTGCTGGACGGCGGCTACGTGTACCGCATGGTGGCCCAGCACGAGTACCAGCACAACGAGACCATCCTGCAGGCGCTGCAGCTCAAGGACGACGGCGCGCGCTACCGTGCCCCGCGCGCCATCGTCCCCCCCGCCGGCCGCCCCGTGGACGCCGACGCCGAAGGGATGGTGCGCTTTCCCGGCGGCACCGTCCAGATCGGGACGGACGACCGCACGGCCGCCTACGACAACGAGCGCCCGCGCCACGCCGTGGAGCTGGCGCCCTTCCGCATCGGCGCGGCGCCGGTGACCAACTTCGAGTACGCGCAGTTCATCCACGACGGCGGGTACGACACGCGCTCCCTGTGGTCCGAGGCGGGGTGGAAGCACCGCGAAGAGGCCGGCCTGGCCGCCCCGCAGTTCTGGCAGATGCGCGACGGCGACTGGTGGACGCGGTCGATGGATGCGGAGATGCCCGTGGATCCCGGCCGCCCCGTCTGCCACGTCTGCTGGTACGAGGCCGAGGCGTACTGCAACTGGGCCGGCGCCCGACTGCCCACCGAGCAGGAGTGGGAGGCCGCCGCGTCGTGGGACCCGTCGACGCAGACAACGCGCCTCTACCCCTGGGGCGACGAGCCGCCCACGCCGCTGGACGCCAACCTGGACCAGCTCACCTTCGGCACCGCGCAGGTGGGGGCGTACCCGCGCAACGTGTCGCCCATCGGCGCGTACGGGATGATCGGCGACGTGTGGGAGTGGACGGCGTCGGACTTCCTCCCCTGGCCCGGCTACCAGACCTTCCCGTACCCGGAGTACAGCGAGGTCTTCTTCGGCCCCGACTACAAGGTGCTGCGCGGCGGATCGTGGGCCACGCGCCCCGGCGCCATCCGCAACACCTTCCGCAACTGGGACTACCCCATCCGCCGCCAGATCTTCAGCGGCTTCCGGATCGCCCGCGATGACTGACGTAGCCGAGCGCGCCGCCGTGGCCGACCCCGCCGTCCTCCGCGAGGTGGCGGAGGGCCTCTCGCGCCCGCAGAAGGAGCTGCCGCCCAAGTTCTTCTACGACGAGCGCGGGTCGCGGCTCTTCGAGGAGATCACACTGCTCCCCGAGTATTACCTCACGCGCACGGAGCGGGCGCTGCTGGAGCGGTGGATGCCGGAATGGATCGGCGCGCTGGCTCCGCGCGCCCTGGTGGAGCTGGGTGCCGGCAGCGCGGAAAAGACGCGCATCGTGCTGGATGCCATCGCGTCGGCCGTGGAGTCCGCCGTCTACGTCCCCGTGGACGTGAGCGCGGAGTTCCTGGACCAGACCGCGGAGCGCATCCGCGCCGCGTATCCCTCCATCGAGGTCGTCCCCGTCGTCGCCGACATCACGGACGCGTTCGGGCTCCCCGCGGGGCTGCCGCACCCCACGCTGCACGCCTTTCTCGGCAGCACCATCGGCAACTTCGCGCCGGACGAGGCCGTGGAACTGCTGCGCCGGGTGCGGGGGAGGATGATGGAGACCGATCGGTTCCTGATGGGCGTGGACCTGCGCAAGGATCCCGCGTGCATCGAGGCGGCGTACGACGACGCGGCCGGCGTGACGGCGGAGTTCAACCGCAACATGCTGCGCGCGCTGAACGTGATGACGGGTGCGGACTTCGACGCGGACGCCTGGGAGCACCACGCGTTCTACAACCGCGAGGCGCACTGGATCGAGATGCACCTGGTCTCGCCGCGCGACCACTCGGTCGCCATCCCGGGCGCCGGCACCTTCCGCTTCGCCGCGGGGGAGACCATCCGCACCGAGATCAGCGCCAAGCACGACCGCGCCAGCGTGGAGGCCCTGTTCGCCGCCGCCGGCCTCTCCATCGAGCGGTGGATGACGGACGATGACGGCCTGTACGCCATCACCCTCGCCGCGCCCCGCTGACCGACCATGCTGGCCCGCGCCGACCTGCTGGACGACCTGCGGATGCACGCCTTTGCGCTGGGGCGTGCGCCCGGGCCGCTGCGCATCGGCGCGGAGGTGGAGCTGATCCCCGTCTCGGCCGACGGCGGCGCGCAGGTGCCGATCGCCTCCGCCGACGGCGTGTCGACGCTGCCGCTGCTGCGGCGCTTCGGGGCGCGCCACGGGTGGACGGAGCAGGCGTCGCCGTACGGCGTGCCGCAGTTCGAGCTCCCCGACGGCGGCATCGTGAGCTACGAGCCAGGCGGGCAGATCGAGCTCAGCGCCGCCGCCGTTCCCTCCGCCACCGCGCTCGTCCGCGCCCTCCGCGGCACCGTGCTTCCGCTGATGGACGCCGCGCGGGACGAAGGGATCGAGCTGCTCTCCGTGGGCGTGGAGCCGCGGGGCGGCATCGAGGACGTGCCGATGCAGCTCCCCGGCAGGCGCTACGTGCGGCAGATGCGGTTCATGGAGAGCATCGGCACCGGCGGCACGCGGATGATGCGGCAGACGGCCGCCATGCAGGTGAGCGTGGACTTTGGTGCCGAGCCGCTGGCCGCGTGGCGGGTGCTGAACGCCATGGCGCCGTACGTCACCGCCATCTTCGCCAACTCCCCCGTCTACGGCGGCGAGCCCACCGGGCACCGCAGCTACCGCGCGCGCATCTGGCGCGAGCTGGACGGCGGCCGCACCGGCTGCTTTGCCTGCGACGATCCGGTCGCCGAGTACCTGGACTTCGCCATCGCCGCACCCTCCATCCTGCTGGGCGATGACGATCGCTTTCGCCCGTTCGCGGAGTGGAACGCCCACGGCTGCGCCACCCTCGACGACTGGCGCGCGCACCTGACCACGCTCTTTCCCGAAGTGCGCCCCAAGGGCTTTGCCGAGGTGCGGTCCGCGGACGCGGTGGCGCCGGAATGGTACGCCGCGCCGCTGGTGCTGCTGGCCGGCATCGTCCACCATCCACCCACCCTGCGCGCCGCTGCGGAGCTGCTCGGCGCGCCGGATCCCGGGCTACTGCACGCCGCTGGCCGCGACGGCCTCTCCGATCCGCGCATCGCCTCCGTCGCGCGCGACCTGGCGGAGCTGGCGCTCGCCGGCGCCGCCGCGCTCCCCGGCTTCTTCGCCGCGCAGGATCTTGACGAGGCCGCTGCCTTCTTCGCCCGCTACACCCGCCTTTCCCGCTCCCCCGCCGACGACGTGCTGGAGCTCATCTCCCCGGCGCCATTGGCACCCTGAACCGCCGGGCCTCGCCATCTGCCGCGATTCGGACAGTGGCTTCTTCCTCTTCGGTTGCTAAACCCAAAGCAAGCCCAAGGTGATTTCCTGAGGGAGCGCACACCGAATTCGAACCTCAACAATCGTTTGCGCGTGACCGAAGGATCTCCTCTCGGCGGCCTCGAGGCTGGATGCACGGCGTTGATCCAGCCCCGCGGTTCTGCCGGCGAGATCCTTCGGTCGGCGCCAGAGCCTGTCGTACAAGCAGGTTGTGGAGCGGCGCCTCCCTCAGGAAATCAAAATTCGAGGCGCGAGTCCCACCGGGATCACTCCGCGATGTAGCGCCAGGGCGCGGTAGGCGTGGAACGGCGCCAGATGGTGAAAAAAGGGAACGCGGAAGGGCCGGACGCGGGCGGCGTGTGCGGGCGGATGCGGCCGATGGTGACGCCCAGGTCGCCGCTGGACGCCACGATCACGCGGTCCGGCGCCCACGACACCGGGCTGGGCCCCGGCGATCCTTCTCCGATCTCCGCGCCGATGCGGGCGGCGCCCAGCGTGAAGGTGGCGCCGCGCCCCATGTTCATCGCATCCTCGCTCCCCCATCTGGCGAACGCCGGCCCCAGGCCGATGCTCTGCGCTTCGTCGCTGAAGGCGCGCTCGGCGGCGTCAAGGCTGGCGCGGTGCGCCTCCACCGTCGCGGGATCGGCGGAGGGCGGCAGCAGGTGCGCGGGGAGCGCCGGCGCCAGCATCCGGGTGGAGACCTCGCCCTCGGGGCGGCGGCCGCGCCGGTAGACGGCCACGCGCCAGCCGGCAGGCTGCCGGACCCAGTACGCCAGGTACCTGGCCGGCGCCACGGTGC
>DASQBH010000428.1:0-6107 GCA_035635315.1 Longimicrobium sp. | reverse complement strand
GCCGGGGCAGGACGACGAGATGGTGTGCGACCGGGTGGAGTACTCCACGCTGGAATACCGCCCGGGCGACCTGCGCAACACGTACGTCGAGGCCGAGGTCACCATGGCCGACGAGGCCTCCATCCTGGTGCTGCAGTCGATGGTGTCCGCCGCCACCGGCATCCCGGTGCGCCACCTTCCCATGAAGCTGCCGATGAAGATCCGCGCGGTGGCCAAACTGGTCGCCGCAGGCTGAGGGCGTATCGCGAAACGCCACCCTCGCCGCGGTCCGTCATTTCGAAGGAGGCGCCGCGTGGAACCTGGATGGAAGGGTTCCGTGGGTCAACGGCACGACGACAAACCACGATTGGTCAGCGAGTGAATTCCTCAGAGAGTGTTTAAGAATCTGGTCTTCAGAAAACCGGGGATTGACTTCCTGAGGGAGCGCGCCTCCGGAACTTGAAGTTGCTCAACCGCTTGCGCGCGACCGAAGGATCTCGTCTCGGCGATTGCGGGGCTGGCCACGCGGCACCGGTCCAGCCCCCGGGTGCTGCCGGCGAGATCCTTCGGTCGGCGCCAAATTGCTTGCGCAGCAGAAAGTTGGGAGCGGCGCCTCCCTCAGGAAGTCAATCGGTCAGGCTGATTCTTAAACACACTCCCAGTCGGCGCGAACGTGTGGAGTGGAGGACGATTCCTCGCGGCGCCTCCTTCGAAATGACATGCCTCGGTGTGCGGTGGACATCCACCGGCGCCACCGGTACGGAGCAAAGAAGGACATGAGCGACAACGACACGCTGGCCCTGCTGGCGGCGGAGGCGGGGCTGCTGCTGGAGGCCCTGGCCGGCGCCGCGCGGGCCGAGCCCCGCCCGCGGGGCTTCGTCTTCCGGATGCGCGCCGCGGGGATCGACCTGGGCACGGCGCTGCCGGACCCGGACGCCCTCCTTCCCCTGCTGGACGGGATCGCGGCGGCGTACGAGACCGTGGCCGGCATCATCGCCGATGGCCCGCCCGCGCCGGCGCAGCTTCCCGCGCTGCTGGCGGCCAACCGGGGCGTCGTCCAGGCGGTGCAGGGGCTGGCGACGCTCCCCCTTCCCCCCGACGCGGCGGCCACGGCGGCGGAGCTTCCCCGGCTGGTGCTGGCGCACTTCGTCATCCGCCACCTGGATGAACATCACCCCGGCATCCTGGCCCTGCTGGTGCTCGCCGGTGTGGCGGAGCCGGGGGACCGGGAGGCGCGGATCCCCGCGCGGCTGCACCCCGGGCGCCTGGCGACGTGGATGCGCGACCCGTCCGCCGCGTTCCGCCAGGCCAACGGCTGGGGGACGCCGCAGTTCGATCCCGCGCGGGTGATGGAGGCGCTCTCCGGCCTCCTTTCCGGGATCGGCCTCCGGGTGGAGGAGACGTGGACCAGCGCCCCGGAGCGCGCGTCGCTGGGCGAGGCGGGGCCGCCGGCGGGGGCGCTGGACTGGTCGCCGCTGCAGCTGCGCATCCCCCTCCTCTCCCGCCGCGAGGGCGACGCGACGCTGCAGGCCGGACTCACCCTCCTGGCCCTCCTGCCCACGACGGAGGCGGGGGACAACGGCGGGCTGGCGCTGGTGCCGTTCGGCAACACGGCGGCGTCGCTCACCCGGCGCGTGGGCGGCGAGGCGACGTTCCGCCTGCAGGCCAGCGCCGGCGCCACCGTCCCCTTCGGCCTCGTCGCGCGCCCCGGCACCTTTGCGCTCCGGGGGATCGGCGGGCAGGCGCCGCCCGCATCCGCCGACCTTTCCGCCTCGTTCCTGCTGGACGCGGGCCCGCCGACGACGCTCTTCGAGGGCGCGGGCGCGGCGCTCCGCATCACCTCCGCCGGGGTGCGCTTCGCCCTGCGGCACGACGCGGCGCGGGGCGCGGAGGTGGTGCTGGGCCTGCCCGTGGAGGGGCGGATGGAGATCGCCCCGCCCTCCGGCGACGGCTTCCTGGCGAATCTCCTTCCCGCGGGCGGGGCGAGCGTCCCGTTCAAGCTGGAGCCGGGGTGGTCGCTGCAGCGCGGCGTGTTCCTGGACGGCTCCGGCGCGCTGGAGGGGACGGTGCCGCTGGGCATCGCGCTCCCCGGCGGGCTCCGCGCCGAGTCGGTGAGCTTCGGGATCGGCGTGGAGGGCGGGACGATCCCCTTCACCGTGGGGCTGACCGCCTCCGCTGCGCTGGGGCCGTTCCACGCCTCCGTCGATCGCGTCGGCATCCGCGCCGTCCTCTCGTTCGATGACGACGGGGGGGCGCCGTTCGGCTTCGGCCTGGGCTTCAAGCCGCCGGCGGGGGTGGAGATGTCGCTGGATGCGGGGCTCGTCGCCGGCGGCGGCTACCTGCTGTTCGACCCCAAGAAGGGCGAGTACGCGGGGGTGATGCGGCTGGAGATGGAGCGCATCGCCCTTACCGCCATCGGCCTGCTGTCGACGCGGATGCCGGGGGGACAGCGGGGATTCTCGCTGCTGGTGATGCTGGCGGCGGAGGACTTTCCGCCCGTGGCGCTGGGGATGGGGTTCACGCTGACGGGGATCGGCGGGGTGGTGGGCCTCAACCGCGGCGTGGCGGCGGACGTGCTGCGCGCGGGGCTGGGGACGGGCGCGCTGGACGCCGTCCTCTTTCCCGACGATCCCGCGAAGAACGGCGCCGCGATCGTGCGCGGCCTCTCCTCCATCTTCCCCGTCACGCCCGGGCAGCACGTCGTCGGCCCCGTCGCCCGCTTCGCGTGGGGGATGGACGGGGTGCTGACGGGCGAGGTGGGGCTGGCGCTGGAGTTTCCCTCCCCCGTGCGCCTGGCACTCGTCGGGCAGGTGAAGGCGCGCTTTCCCCGGCCGGACAAGCCGCTGGTGCGGCTGAACCTGGACCTGTTCGGCAGCGTGGACTTCGACCGGGGCGAGGCGCTGGTGCTGGCCACGCTCTTCGACTCGCGGCTGCTGGAGTGGACGGTGTCGGGCGACGCGGCGTTCTACGCGCGGTGGAAGGAATCTCCCGTCTTCCTGCTCTCCGCCGGCGGATTCCACCCCGCGTTCGCCGCGCCGCCGCAGCTTCCCGCGCTGGAGCGGCTGACGCTGGTGTTTGGCGACAGCGACCACCTGCGGCTACGGATGCAGTGGTACCTGGCGCTCACCAGCAACACGCTGCAGCACGGGTCGCGGGTGGAACTGCACGCGGCGGCCGCCGGCTTCAGCCTGGACGGCCACTGGGGCTACGACACGCTGGTGACGCTGGACCCGTTCGGCTTCGTAATCGACTTCACCGCCGGCGTCGCCCTCAAGTGGCACGGCCGCTCCTTCGCCGCGGCGCAGGTGGACGGCGCGCTCTCCGGGCCCAACCCCTGGCACGTGCGCGGCAAGGTGAAGTTCAGGGTCTATCGCTTTTCCAAATCCGTCAGCTTCGACCGCACGGTGGGACGGACGGAGGCGCTGCCGCCGCCGCCCGCCATCGATCCCCTCCCCCTGCTGCGCAAGGCGCTCCGCGACCCGGCCAGCTGGGAGGCGGCGCTCCCGCGCGACGCCGCGTCGCTCGTCTCCCTGCGCGAGCCGGCAATCCCCGGCGTGGTGCGGGTGCATCCGCTGGGGAGCCTGGCCGTCCGCCAAACGGTGGTGCCGCTGGACGTGCCGATCACGAAATTCGGCAGCGCGCGGGTGGAGGGCGAGCCGCGCTTCACCATCCGCGCGGTGGACCTGGACGGCGACCCGGCGTCGCGGACGGCGCCGGTGGTGGAGATGTTCGCTCCCGGCCAGTTCCAGGAGCTGACCGCCGCCGAGCGGCTGGCCCGCCCCTCGTTCGAGCGGATGCCGGCGGGGGTGCGGGTAGAGACGGACGCGCTGGAGTACGGCGGGGCCGAAGTGCCGGGCCACCGGCGCGCGCAGCCGCTGGGCTACCGCACCGTCCTGCTGCGCGGCGACCCGGCGGCGGGGACGGAGGAGCGGGTGGAGCTCGGCGGGACGTTGTACGCGCCGTCGGAGGCGGACGTCGAGCGGCAAGCCCGGTACGGGGCGGCGGGGCGCGCGGCCCGGCTCAGAAGCGGCGCCGAGCGCTTCCGCGGGCCGGGGGTGGCGCGGGTGCAGGTGGCGGACGCGGGCTACACCGTCGCCGGGCGGACGGACCTGGCGCCGCTGGACGGGGAGTCGGGCGTGGCCGCGCTGGACCTGGGCGGCGACTTCCGCATCAGCGAGGCGGGGAGCCACGCCAGCTACACGGCGGTGCTGGCCTACCTGAACGATTACGCGCGCGCGCAGCCCGCCGAAGCCGAGGCGCTGCAGGTGGTGCCGGCGCACGCGGTCACCAACGGGGGATCATGAGCGCGACATACGCCTTTCTCCCCTGGGTGCGCCAGGGCGCCGCCGCCGCCGTCCGCGAGCCGGACGTGCCCGAGGCCGACCTCCCCGCGAACGCCCTGCTGCGCGTGGGGCTGGAGCTGGGCTCCGGCGAGCGGCTGCAGATCCCCCTGCGCCTGTACGGCCCGGGGGACGTCACGGGGATCGACCGGCGGCAGGTGATCCGCACCTTTCCCGCGGACGGCGCGGACGGCGTGCCCCCCTCGCTCTTTCCGCTGGTGGAGTTCGACCGGCCGGACTTTCCCTGGCTCTTCACCCCCGCGCGCGCGGACGGCGACGGGCGGCTGCGCCCCTGGCTCTGCCTGGTCGCCGTCCGCGACCGCGAGGGGGTGACGCTGCGGCGCGGCGCCGGCGGCAGGCCCACGGTGCTGGAGATCCGCTCGCCGGCAGACCCGCGGGCGGAGCTTCCCGATCTGACGGAAAGCTGGGCGTGGGTGCACGGGCAGGTGGTGCACGGCGCCGGGGGGATGGAGGACGCGCTCCTGCATCATCCCACCCGCACCCTGTCGCGCCTGCTCTGCCCGCGGCGCCTGGAGCCGCGCACCCGCTACCGCGCCTGCCTGGTCCCCGCCTTCGAGGTCGGCCGCGTGGCCGGGCTGGGGGATCCGCCCCCCGGCGAGAGCGAGGCGACGCGGACGGGGCCGGCGTGGAGGGTGGACGACGACGACGACGCGCCCGGCTCCGTCATCCTCCCCGTGTACCACCACTGGAGCTTTACCACGGGGGATGCGGACGACTTCGAGGTCGAGGCCGGCCGCCTGCGCCCCCTGGGCCCCCTCCCCACCGGGCTGGGCGCGCGGCGGCTGCACGTGGCCAACGGCGGGATCGCGGCGATCCCCGCGCTGACGCTGGACTTCGCCGGCGTCTTCCGCACCCCGTCGTTCCCTGCGCCCCTCCTTCCCCCGAACCCGGCGCCGCCAGCGGACGCGGCGCGAAAGGCGTGGGCGGACGCCATCGCGCCGCTGGTGGAGACCGCGGCGATGGACACGGCGAACGTGGCGCTCCCGCTGTACGGCGCCCGGGCACAGGCGCTCGGGGCGCTCCCCGCGGCGGACGGGTGGGTGCGCGACCTGAACCTGGATCCGCGCAACCGCGCCGCGGCGGGGCTGGGAGTGCTCTTCGTGCAGCTGCACCAGGAGGCGCTGATGCAGGCCGCCTGGGAGCAGCTGGGCGACGCGCGCGAGGCCACCTCGCTGCTGCGCGGCGGCGAGCTGGCGCTGGAGGTGGGGCGGAGCATCCACATCCGCCGCTTTGGCCCCATGCAGGCGCGCGCGGAGCTCTTTTTCCAGGCCACCTCGCCCACCCACGCGCGGGTGCTGGCGAACGATGG
Source organism: Longimicrobium sp. (assembly GCA_035635315.1). Taxonomy (GTDB): domain Bacteria; phylum Gemmatimonadota; class Gemmatimonadetes; order Longimicrobiales; family Longimicrobiaceae; genus Longimicrobium. Next base: position 458 of record DASQBH010000428.1, on the reverse strand, counting down.
CGTCACCGTGGCGGGATGGGCGGAGGCGCAGCGCCTTCCCGCGCCCGCCACCCTCGCCGCGTTCCGCCGCGTGGCGCGGCCGCTGGGCCCCGTGGCGCGGCGGCTGCGCACCGCGGCGGCCCCGGCGGCGGAGCCCGTCGCCCTGCGCGAGGCGGACACCGGGCGGGTGACGCCGCTCAGCCTGCAGCCGTACACGGCCACGGCGGCGCAGCGCGGGTCGCAGATGGAGGCCCGCGCCCTGGACTGGAAGCAGCGCGCCACGGATCTGCAGGCCGGCAGCCGCGCGCACGCCGCCATCACCGCGCTTCTTCCGGACCTCCTGCGTCTCGGCGCGCCGCCGCCGCCCGCGCCGGCCGCCCCGCAGCAGTTCGGGCCGATGTGCGCCACCCTCATGGCGCAGCTGGATCCCGCGGAGACCGTGGCCGCGGCCCTACGCGCCCGCATCCTGGTGAACGGCG
>DASQBH010000427.1:0-2924 GCA_035635315.1 Longimicrobium sp. | reverse complement strand
GACGACACCGTGGCCTTCATCATCCTCACGGGCGCGGGGACGGTGGAGAACGCCGTGGAGGCGCTGCGGCTGCAGGCGGACGACTACCTCATCAAGCCGTTCCACATCGACGAGGTGCTGCTGGCCGCCGAGCGCGCGCTCAGCTACCGCCGGCTGCTGCGCGAGAACCGCAGCTACCAGGCGCACCTGGAGGAGCGGGTGGCGGAGCAGGCGGGCCAGATCGAGGTGCTGCTGATGGATGCCCTCCGCTCCCTGGCCGCCGCCATCGAGACGCGCGACGACTACACGGGCGGGCACGTGGAGCGCGTGGCCCGCTACGCCGCCGCCACCGGCCGCGAGCTGGGGCTGCGCGGCGACGAGCTGCGGGCGCTGTGGGTGGGCGCGCTGCTGCACGACGTGGGCAAGATCGGGGTGCGCGACGAGGTGCTCAAGAAGCCCGGCGCGCTCACGGCGGACGAGTACGGCGAGATGAAGCGCCACCCGGAGATCGGCGCCGTCATCATGGAGCGCAGCTCGTTCCTGCGCCCCGGCCTGCCCGCCGTGCTGCACCACCAGGAGCGCTTCGACGGCTCCGGCTACCCGTACGGCCTGCGCGGCGAGCAGATCAGCCTGCAGGGGCGCATCGTGGCGGTGGTCGATACGTACGACGCCATCATCAGCTCGCGCCCCTACCGCAACGGCAGCACCTGCGAGCACGCCCTGGAGGAGATCCGCCGCAACGCCGGCAGCCAGTTCGACCCCGCCGTGGTGGAGGCCTTTCTGCGCGCCTCCGAAAACGGCTTTCCGGACGATCCGGACACGCCGCGGCTCCCGGAGCGGGTGGAAGAGGCCGTCGGGGCGGCGTGATGCGGGTGCGGCGGGGCGGGTCCCGCAGGCCTGGACTCCGCCCGGAGCAGGCCGAAGCCGGGTGCCGCCTTCGCCGGCCTTGAGGAGCGAATGAATTCGCGGCAACAACGTCACACAGTCCGCCTGCGCGGACTCGGCGGCCCGGCCGTGTGCGGCGTCCGATGCACCTGCGCGTCCGCAGCCGGGCGGTCCCGCATGCCTCCCCGGGCGAATGAATTCGCAGCAACAACTACACGAAATCCGCCTTCGCGGATTGTCGGCTGCGAGGGTATCGTCGGGTGTAGTGCGCGCCCTGGCCTGGGAGCCGCCCGCAGTTCCCCCCCTCTCCCGGCGCAGTTTGCCGGGGGAGGGGGCCGGGGGGTGGGGGACTCCGTTTGTCCGCGAAGGCGGACAGTGTGATGTTGTTGCCGCGATTTCAATCGCTCTCCACGAGCTCTCCCTTCTCCCCCCAATCATCCTGATGCGCATCATCCGCCTGACCTCCGTCCTGCTCCCGCTCGCGCTGGCCGCGTGCGCGGGGGGCAGGAGCGAACCGCCGCGCTCGCCTGCGCCGGCGCAGTCCGAGATCCTGTGGGACAGCTGGGGCGTGCCGCACGTCTACGGGCGGATGGCGGAAGACGTGGGATACGGGTACGGCTGGGCGCAGGCGCACCTTCACGGCGACGCCATCCTGCGCCTGTACGGCCTGGCCCGCGGACGCGGCGCGGAGTACTGGGGCGAGCGCTACGCCGCCAGCGACCGCCTGGTGCGCGCCATGGGGATCCCCGGCGCGGGGCGGGAGGGATACGAGGCACAGGACGACGACTTTCGCCGCTACCTGGACGCGTTTGCGGCGGGGGTGAACGCCTACGCCGCGGCCCATCCGGCCGCCATCGCCGACGCGGTGAAGGCCGTCCTCCCGGTCACCGGCGCGGACCTGGTGGCGCACACGCACCGGGCGATGTTCACCTTCCTGTCCCTCACCGGCGGCAACCCGCCGCTGGTGGGCATGGACGGCATGCCCACCGGCGCGGCGCCGGGATCCAACGCGTGGGCCATCGCGCCCCGCCGCTCGGCGTCGGGGAACGCGATGCTGCTGGCCAACCCGCACCTGCCGTGGAACGAGCCGCTGATGCGCTTTACCGAGGCGCACCTGGTCGGTCCCGGGCTGGACGTCTCCGGCGTGACGCTGATCGGCCTTCCCGTGGTCGCCATCGGCTTCAACGACCGGCTGGGGTGGTCGCACACGGTGAACACCATCGACGCGATGGACGTCTTCACCCTGCGGCTGGCGGAGGGCGGCTACCGCATGGACGGCGAGGTGCGGCCGTTCGAGACGCGCGTGGACAGCCTCCGCGTCCGCCAGCAGGACGGGACGCTGCGGGTGGAGGAGATCACCATCCGCAGCAGCGTGCACGGCCCCGTCGTCTCGTCCAACGATACGAGCGCGCTCGCCGTTGCGGTGGAGGGGCTGGACCAGCACGGCGGCCTGCGCCAGTGGTGGGAGATGGGGCGCGCCCGCTCGCTGGGCGAGTTCGAGGACGCGCTGCGGCGGCTGCAGGTGCCCATGTTCAACGTGGTCTACGCGGACCGCGCGGGGCACGTCCTCTACGTCTTCAACGGCCGGGTGCCCGTGCGCGGGCAGCGCACCTTCGCCCAGGCGCAGGGCTTCGTCCGCGGCGACACCTCCGCCACCCTCTGGCGCGGCGTGCACGGCTACGACGACCTGCCGCGCATCGTGGACCCCACCGCCGGCTTCGTGCAGAACTCCAACTCGCCGCCCTGGTTCGCCACGCGTCCCACGCCGCTGGACACGGCGCGCTACCCCGCGTACCTGGCGCCGCGCTGGGTGGGGCTGCGCGAGCAGCGCGCGCTGCACATGCTGGCTGCGGACAGCAGCATCACCTATGACGAGCTGCTGGCAATGCGCCACAGCAACCACATGCTCCTGGCGGACCGCGTGCTGGACGAGCTGATCCCCGCCGCGCGCGCCACCGGCCGGCCGCTCGCCATGGAGGCCGCGGACGTGCTGGAGCGCTGGGACCGCGCCGCCGACGCGGAGAGCCGCGGGGCCATGCTCTTCATGCAGTGGGCGTATC
>DASQBH010000426.1:0-10482 GCA_035635315.1 Longimicrobium sp. | reverse complement strand
TGCATCCCGATCTCGTCGCCGTAGTACAGCGTGGGCGTGCCGCGAAGGGTAAAGAGGAGCATGGCGGCCACGCGCGCCTGCGCCGGGCCCACGCGGCTGGCGATGCGGTGCCGGTCGTGGTTGCCCAGCACCCAGTTGGGCCACGCGCCCGGCGGAAGCAGCTCCTCGTACCGCCGCACGGCCGCGTCGATGGTCCGCGCCTGCCAGGGGAGCTTGATGAGCTGGAAGTTGTAGGGAAAGTGGACGCCGCGGCCTTCGCGGCCGTAGTACGCCATCATCCGCTCGACCTCGTTGTAGATCTCGCCGATGAGCACGCGGCCGCCGTACGACTCCACGATGCCGCGCATCCGCTCGATCAGCGCGTGCACCTCGGGCCGGTCGGCGGAGTGCTCGCGGAGCAGCGCGTCGTACGGATCATCCACCCCCTCGCGGTAGGCGGGGTTGGGCGGGTTGTCGCGGAAGCGGTCGTCCTTGATCACCACCTGGATGGCGTCCACCCGCACGCCGTCGGCGCCGCGGTCCAGCCAGAAGCGCAGCACGTCCAGCATCTCCACCTCCACCGCCGTGTTGCGCCAGTTGAGGTCCGGCTGCTCGCGCAGAAAGGTGTGCAGGTAATACTGCCCCGTGGGCTCGTCCCACTCCCACGCGCTGCCGCCAAAGGCGCTGAGCCAGTTGTTGGGCGGCCCGCCGCCGGGCGCCGCGTCGCGCCAGACGTACCAGTCGCGGCGCAGGTTGTGGCGGGTGGCGCGCGACTGCACGAACCAGGGGTGGCGGTGCGAGGTGTGGTTGGGGATGTAGTCCACGATCACGCGGATGCCGCGCGCGTGCGCCTGCGCCACGATGCGGTCGAAGTCCACCGTGCTGCCGTAGACGCGGTCCACGGCGCGGTGGTCCGTTACGTCGTAGCCAAAGTCGTCCATGGGCGAGGGGTAGAACGGGCTGATCCACACCGCGTCCACCCCCAGCCACTGCAGGTAGTCCAGCCGCTGCACGATGCCGCGCAGGTCGCCCACCCCGTCGCCGTCCGTGTCCTGGAACGAGCGGGGATAGATCTGGTAGACGACGCCGCGCTGCCACCACGCCGGCCCCTCCCCCGCCCCGCCCCCCTGCAGCGCATCCGTCATCGCACCGTTCCGGTTCCGGTCACTCCGCCGCGATCACCGCGATCTCGCCGCGGTTGTAGATGAACTCCATCCGCACGCGCACCACGGCGCCCGCCTCCGCCGGCGGGGTGAACCGAAAGGCGCGCGCGGCGGTCCGCGCGGACGCCCTGAAGCTGTCGTGCGTGGAGCGGACCACGCGCGCCGCCCGCACGGTGCCGTCCGGCTCCAGCGCCAGGTCCGCGATCACGGTGCCGGTGACGCCCGCGTCGCGCAGGAGCGGATCGTACGCACGGTCCATGGCGCGCAGGGCCTCGGCGCGGTTCAGCAGCGCCATGTCACCGGCCGCGGCGGCGGCCGCGTCCGCCTCCGCGGCGACCGTGGCGGGAGGTGCGCACGCGGCTATCGCCAGCAGCAGGGCCGGGAGCAGCAGCGGACGGACGATGCGGATCATCTTCAGATTGCCAAGCGGGATCCACGTCACGGCTGCACGATCTCCACGCTGGTGGAGGTGGTGCGCCAGCGCATCCGCACGCGCACCACCGCCTCCGGCGCCGGCGCGGGGATGAGCTGGAGCTGGTGCGCCACGGTGAGCGCGGGGCCGCGGAAGGCCTCGTGGCTCACGCGGATGTCGCGCGCGCCCTGCACCAGGCCGCCCTCGCCCATGGTGAGCTCCACGATCACGTCGCCGCCCACGCCCACGTCGGCCAGGTGGCCGGGATACAGGCTGCGCATCTGCGTCTCGGCCTCGTCATCGTTCAGAATGCGCAGCGGCCCGGAGACCGGCGCCGCCGGCTGCGGTGTGGGGACGGCACCCGGCTGCGCCGGCGCGGCACCCGGCTGCGAGACGGCAATCGCGGGGACGGGCGCGGGGGCCGTGGCGGGACAGGTGCACTGGGGCGCGCAGCCGCTGGCGGCGGCGGTGAGCGCGAGGACGGCGGCGATCGCGAGGGAGGGACGGCTCATCGGCGTATCGGGGTTCCGGGAGAAGAACGGGCGAACCGCCGTTCAAAGGAGCGGCAGAGGCCGCCTGCGTCAACGTTTCGCCAGCCGCGGCAGGACACGCTCGCCAAAAACCTCGATGAACCGCTCCTGCTGCTCGCGGTGCACGCAGTGCAGGTTGATCTCTTCGAACCCCATCTCCACGTCCCCCGCCAGCCACTCCAGGTGCTGCTCCACGTCCGCCGAGACGCGCATCTTTTCCTTCACCTCGTCCTTGCGCACCCCCTCGCCCACCGCGTCGAACTGCGAGGGAAGGCGCAGGTCGGAAAGGACGGGGCTGGGGAGCTTGACGGTGCGCCACTGGTCCCACGCGCCGTGCAGCGCCTCTTCCTCCGTCCTGGCGTAGGAAAGCTGGGCCTGCAGGTAGATCGGCTTCCCTTCCCCGCCGCCGCGGCGAAAGGCGTCGATCATCTCCTGCATCGACTCGCGCGGGCCCACGACCGTGATCATCCCGTCCGCCCACTCCCCCAGCCACTCCGCCGTCTCGGGGCTGAGCGCCGCCCCCACGATCTTCGGAGGCTCCTTGGGGAGCGAGTAGATCCGCGCCTCCTCGACGGTGATGAGCCCGTGGTGCGTCACCGTCTCGCCGCTCCACAGGGCGCGGATGATGTCGACGCCTTCGCGCAGGCGGGCGTTGCGCTCGGCCTTGGGGGGCCAGCGCTGGCCGGTGATCCCCTCGTTCAGCAGCTCGCCGCTGCCGGGCGCGATCCAGAAGCGGCCGGGGAACATCTCCGCCAGCGTGGCCGCCGCCTGCGCGATGATGGCGGGGCTGTACCGCCACCCCCCCGGCACGGTGACGACGCCGAAGGAGAGCGAGGTGGCCTGCAGCGCGGCGCCCAGCCAGCTCCACGCAAAGCCGCTGTGCCCCTGCCGCTCGCCCCAGGGGTGAAAGTGGTCGGAGCACATGCCGCTCTGAAAGCCGGCCTGGTCCGCCCGCCGGACCAGCCGCAGCAGCTCGCCCGGGGCGTACTGCTCGTGGCTGGCGTGGTAGCCGATGCGCGCCATTCGTCAGCGGCTGCTGGTCTTGCCCGTGATCGCCAGCACCTCGCCCGAGACGTAGCGCGCGTCGGCGCTGGCCAGGTACACGAAGCCCGCGGCGATCTCCACCGGCTGCGCGGCGCGCTTCCACATGGTGTCGGTGCCGAACTTCTTCACGTGCTCGTCCTCGAGCGTGGCGGGGATCAGCGGCGTCCACACGGGGCCGGGGGCCACGCAGTTCACGCGGATCCCCTTGTCGGCGATGCTCTGCGCCAGCGCCTTGGTAAAGGTGTGGATGGCGCCCTTGGTGGCCGAGTAGTCGATCAGCCCCGGGTTCCCCTCCAGCGCCGTCACGGACCCCGTGTTCAGGATCACGCCGCCCGCCTCGAGGTGCCTGAGCGCGGCCTGGGCCATGTAGATGTAGCCGAAGATGTTCGTGCGGAAGGTGCGGTCCAGCTGCTCTTCGCTGACGTCCTCCAGCGACTCCTGCTCCATCTGGTACGCGGCGTTGTTCACCAGGATGTCCAGCCGCCCCAGCTCCTTCGCCGCGCGGTCCACGAAGTCGGTGCACGCCTGCTTCTGGCGCACGTCCAGCCGCTGGACGATGCACTTTCTCCCCGCCGCCTCCACCTGCCGCTTCGTCTCCTGCGCGTCCTCATCCTCCTCTTCCGACAGGTAGCCGATGGCCACGTCGGCGCCTTCCTTGGCGAAGCAGATGGCCACCGCCCGCCCGATGCCGCTGTCGCCGCCGGTGATGACCGCGGCCAGCCCTTCGAGCTTGCCGCAGCCGGTGTAGCTGGTCTCGCCGTGGTCCGCGCCGGGCTTGAGGTCGTCGTCGGTGCCGGGGTACGGCTGATCGGTCTGCTTGCCGGACGGGTCGGGCCCTGCCAGCGGGTTGCGGTCCAGCATATCGAAATTCCCTGCCTGGGTGGTGGATGCGATGATTTTTCGGAGCGCGGGGCAGGTGCAGGGATTGTACCGGGGGCGGGGCAGGGTGACGGGGTGAGGGGGTGAACGGGTGAACGGGTGATGGGGTGGGCGTCGGGCGGCGTCACGATGTGCACCGACAATCGTGCGCTCCGCAGACCACCGCGGGCTCAAGCCCGCGGCTAGAACGGCCATAAGCCCCGCCCTGAGCTCGCGGAGCTCGCCCGGCGGGGCTTCACCCCCACGGGCGCTACGCGCAAACCAGAGCCGACCATGACGTGCGTGGCCAGCCCTCGCGAGCGGGTGAAGCCCGGTTTTGCGAGGAACGAGCAAAGACCGGGCTTATGGCATTTCTAGCCGCGGGCTTTAGCCCGCGGTGCGGGGGCGCGGAATCATCGTGCGGATCGCGAACCGGCCCGTGATGCGGGACCGTCCGATCACACCGCGACGGCCTCCGTCTCCTCCAGCGGCTCGGGGCGGCGGGAGGGCGTCGCGGTACGCTTCGGCGCGCGCCACTGGCGGTAGCGGCGCCAGGTGAGGGCCAGGCCCGTCCACACCAGGAACGCGGCGCCCAGCGACACCAGGCCGGCAAGCGTCTGGCCCGGGATGCCCAGCACCTCGCCCGTGTGCGCGAAGCGCAGGATGCTGCGCAGCCGCCGCCCGGGGGTCTGCGTGGGGAACGGCTCCCACTTCGACACCTCGCCCGTCGCCGGGTTCAGCGCAAGCTGCGCACGCTTCTGCGGCTGGCCGCCGTCCCCGCGGTCGATGGCAAAGGCGATCGGCTCGTCCGCCTTTTTGGGGAGCGTGAGCGTGATGCTGCGCCACCCCTCCACCTGCCGCTCCGCCCGCACCGCCAGCACCCCGATCCCGTCAAGCGACACCGCCTGCTCCGCCTCACCGCCACGCTCACCACCCTCGCGCGATCCGCCGCGCTCGCCAGCGGAGGGCGACGCCGCGCTCGCTCCGCCACGCTCGCCGCGCGCACCCTCCGGCCGCGACGCGGTTGCCGGTCCACCTGCGGCCGGTCCGCCTGCGGGACGTGCCTCCCCCTGCGGAGGCGGCGGCGTCTCGCCGACGGCGCGGTAGACCAGGTTGCTGGCCCAGGGATACGAGATCACCACGCCGGAGACCACGATCACGAACAGCGGTACCAGGGACCAGATGCCGATGACGTGGTGCCAGTTGAAGTCGCGCGCTTTCGGGGCCAGCCCGCGCCGGAACCAGGCCACGTTGCGGAATGCCCTCCGGGTCCAGTTTCGCGGGAACCAGAGGTAGAAGCCGCTGACCACCAGGAAAAGGAAGGCCAGGTTGGCCGCGCCGCTGATGCGCTTGCCCAATTCGCGGTTCTCCCCCTCGGCGCCCACCCAGCGGTGCAGCGCCACCACCTTGCGGAAGAACGCCCGCACGCCGGTGGACCCCTCGCTCAGCACCTGCCCCGTATACGCGCTGACGAACAGCGTCTTCTCGCGCCCGAACGCCACCTGCGCCGGCGCATCCGCATCCGCGAACCACTTGAGCGTCGTCGGCTTGCCGGGGTGCGTCTGCGCCACGCGCGCCAGCAGGGCGTCCGGCGCCAGGCGCGCGGCGCCGGGGGCGGGCGGCCCCGCGTCCAGTCCCCGCGTGTCCGCCCAGGCGGTGATCTGCCGCTGGTAGGTGAGAAGGACGCCGGTCACGGACATCAGCAGGATCACCAGCGCCGCGCTCACCGCGGTCACCAGGTGCATCCAGAACACCACCTTGCGAAGCTGCTTCACGGACGGGACCACGGACTGGAGGGATGCGCCTGCCGCACGTGCGAACGCCCGCGCGGCGAACCCGCGGCGGGCGCATCAGCAGAATGCGAATGAGAACCTTTCTCAACTTCTGCAGATTCCTCTCCTGCGTCAAGTACCTGCGCTGGATTCGTGGAGGCAGGAGGGTCGATCGAATCGTCGCCCCTTTCTGCTGACTCTCCTCTGCTGACTCTGCTAACTCTGCGTGAGATCATTCTGTTGGCGGACTCCGCACGCGCTCCTGAACATGCCCCGCGCACGACCGCGTTCATCGCGCGGGAGGAGGCGAATCCCGCAGCGGGCGCCCGCCCTTGCCCCTGTATCCTGTATACGGCATTATGCCCCCGTCCTTCCCCGCGGTACATCGGCAATGGAACCATGCCAGGCGGCATCTCGCCCCTGCGTGGGTGCTAAAAAACCTGAACGCCGCCGTGCCGCATCGTTCGCAACGCTTTCCGGAGAAGCACATGAAGCGTGCGTTGTGCGCCCTGGCGCTGGCGGCCGCCACGGCCGCCTGCTCGCAGGGGCAGGCGCGGCCCGCCGACTCGCCGGCGCCCCAGCAGCAGGCGCCGCAACGGCCGGCGGACCCGTTCCCGTCCACCTACCGGCCGTTCCCCTCGCAGGCCACCCTCATCCGGGGCGGCACCGTGATGACGGCCGCGGGGCAGATCATCCCCAACGGCCAGGTGCTGATGGTGGACGGCCGCATCGCCGCCGTGGGGCAGACGGTGCAGGCCCCCGCCAACGCGGTGGTGGTGGACGCGACCGGCAAGTGGGTCACGCCGGGCATCATCGACACCCACTCGCACCTGGGCGTGTACGCCAGCCCGGGCGTGCAGGCGCACAGCGACGGCAACGAGGCCACCAGCCCCAACACCGCCGAGGTGTGGGCCGAGCACTCGGTATGGCCGCACGACCCCGGCTTTGTCCGCGCGCTGGAGGGCGGCATCACCTCCATGCAGATCCTTCCCGGCAGCGCCAACCTGTTCGGCGGGCGCAGCGTGACGGTGAAGAACGTCCCCAGCCGCACCGTGCAGGGGATGAAGTTCCCGGGCGCGCCATATGGGCTCAAGATGGCGTGCGGCGAGAACCCCAAGCGCGTGTACGCCGAGCGGGGCGGCCCCAGCACCCGCATGGGCAACGTGGCCGGCTACCGCGCCGCCTGGCACCGCGCGGCCGAGTACCGGCAGGACATGGAGAAGTGGGAGCGCGAGGGCCGCAAGGCCGACGCCCAGCCCGACCACAACCTGGAGCTGGAGACGCTGGCCGGGGTGCTGAGCGGCGACATCCTGGTGCACAACCACTGCTACCGCGGCGACGAGATGGCGCAGATGATTGACATCGCGCGCGAGTTCGGCTACCGCATCCGCTCCTTCCACCACGGGGTGGAGGCGTACAAGGTGCGCGACCTGATGGCCCGCGACAGCATCAGCGGCAGCCTGTGGGCGGACTGGTGGGGCTTCAAGATGGAGGCGCTGGACTTTACCCGCGCCAACCTGGCCATGGTGCACCAGGCCGGCGCCCGCGCCATCGTGCACTCCGACGATCCCACCGGGATCCAGAAGCTGAACCAGGAGGCCGCCAAGGCCATCCAGGCCGGCCGCGAGGCGGGGATCCAGGTGAGCGAGAACGACGCGCTGCGCTGGATCACGGCCAACCCCGCGTGGGCCCTGGGGATCCACGAGCAGGTGGGCACCCTGGAGCCCGGCAAGCAGGCCGACGTGGTGATCTGGTCGCACAACCCGTTCAGCGTCTACGCGCGCGCCGACCGCGTGTACATCGACGGCGCGCTGCTCTTTGACCGCTTCGACCCGTCGCGGCAGCCGCGCACCGACTTCGAGGTGGGACTCTTCCCGGCGGAGGCCTCGAATGACTAAGCGATTCCTTGCCGCGGCCGCGGCCGCGGCGCTGGCGGCCGTCCCGGCGGCGGCGCAGACCATCGCCATCACCGGCGGCACGGTGCACCCCATCTCGGGGCCGGCCATCCCCAACGGCACCGTCATCATCCAGAACGGCCGCATCACCGCCGTGGGCGCGGGCGTCGCCATCCCCTCCGGCGCGCGGCGCATCGACGCCACCGGCAAGATCGTCACGCCGGGGCTGATCGAGTCGTCCACCAACATGGCGCTGGTGGAGGTGGATGCCGTGGGCACCACCAACGACTACCGCTTTCAGGACAACGAGGACCAGGTGGCGGCGGCCTTCAACGTGGCCGACGGCATCAACCCCCGCTCCATGGTGATTCCCGTCACCCGCATCGCCGGCGTCACCACGGTGGTCAGCCGTCCGGCGGGCGGGCTGATCGCGGGCCAGGGGCTGGCGTTCGACCTGATCGGCGACAACATCGCCGAGATGCAGATCCGCTCGCCCATCGCCATGTTCGGCTCGGTGAGCGAGAACGAGCACCAGGTGGGCGGCGGCACGCGCGGCGGCGTGTTCATGCGGCTGCGCGAGGTGCTGGAGGACGCGCGCGTGTGGGCGCGCAACCCGCAGGCGTACGAGCGCGGCGAAACACGCGAGTTCTCGGTGAGCCGGCTGGACCTGGCGGCGCTGCAGCCGGTGCTGCGCGGCGAGATGCCGCTGGTGGTGGAGGCGCACCGCGCCAGCGACATCCAGACGGTGCTGCGCGTGGCCGACGAGTACGACCTCAAGGTGATCATCACCGGCGGCACCGAGGCGTGGATGGTGGCGGACGACCTGGTGCGCGCGCGGGTGCCGGTGCTGGTAAAGGTGCTGCGCAACCTGCCGGAGAGCTTCGAGTCGCTGGGCGCGCGCTACGACAACGCGGCGCTGCTGCGGCGCGCGGGCGTGCAGGTGGCCATCACCACCGGCGAGACGTTCAAGGCGTTCAACATCCGCCAGGAAGCCGGCAACGCGGTGGCGTACGGCCTTCCGTACGAAGAGGCGCTGCGGGCCATCACGCTCTATCCCGCGCAGATCTACGGGATGGCGGACCGCTACGGCACGCTGGAGGCGGGAAAGGTGGCCAACGTCGTCGTCTGGAGCGGCGACCCGCTGGAGCTGCTGACGGACGTGGAGCACGTCTTCATCCGCGGCCGCGAGGTGCCGCTCGTCAGCCGCGAGACCCTGCTCCGCGACCGCTACATGAACCTGGACGAGAACGCGAGGTCGTACCCCCGGCCGTGACGGCCGGTGCGTGAGTGCGTGAGTGCGGACGTCGCGCACTCCGCAGATCGAGAGGAACGCCCCGCGGATCGCGTGATCCGCGGGGCGTTTTCGTCTGGTTGGGGCCGGCGTACCCGGTCAGCGGACGCCCCGATGCAGGATGACCGGCGTAGTCACCGGAAAAACAGGCCGCACGTTGCGGGCAAAGGCGGCCGCCAGCGCCTCGATCTGCTGGCGCGACAGGTTGATGGGCCGCTGCCGGACCAGGAAGCGCACGTTGCGCGTGCACGCGGGCGTGGTGAGGGATCCGGCGTAGCTGTACATCTGCTCGCGTGCAAGGCCGCCCAGGGACAGAAGCGTAGTCAGGTTGGTGGGCCCGATCGAGATCGTGTCCCCCTTGTTGCCGGGCAGCGCCGCAATCAGGGCGTTCCAGGCAGCGTTCGGCGGGCCCTCTGTCACGAAGGTGGTGAGCACCGCCCGGTTGCCGTTGCCCTGCTGGTGCACCGAATGGATCTCGGCGGCGTACCGGGTGCCGTTCACCAGGTGCTCGGCCGGAACGTGGAAGTGGATGTCGCGGAAGTCGAAGGTCGTGTCCGCCACCTGCAGCGAGGCCAGGTTCGTCAGAAAGAGGTAGACCGAGTGGCCGGTGTTCTCCAGCCGGGCGGGATTGCCCGCCGGGTAGTTCAGCGTCACCGGGAGCGGGGGCGCGTGACTCGTGGCGACCAGGTTCACCGGCGACTGGCGGCTGCCGGCGCCGCCGCGGCACTCCGGATAGGAGAAGCGCGGCAACCCCCAGAACGCGGGACCCGTGGGACCCGTGTAGCTCCAGGCACCCACGGCGGCTACGTCGATGGACTCGGCCTGCGCGGCAGCGGCGTGCGGGGCGGCTGCCGCGAACAGGGCGGCGGCCGCCAGAGCGTGGAGGGTACGCATGGGTGTCCTCGGATGAACGGGGGAGAATGAAGAGCAGGGGACGCATACGTTGCGCGGCCGTGCCGCCCGGGGCAAGCAAACATCTCATGCACGGACCAATGCGGTAACCTTACCGTACGCATTCGCGTGCACATGCGATCGCACATGCTCCTGCGGGAAGAGCGCCCCCGCGGAGCGATGGGTCCGCGGGGGCGGTTTGCATCGCCGGAATTTCTGTCGCCGCGAGTCTCGGGCCCGGATCGCAAGCGAGTCACATGATGGTGATCCCCACATCCATCAAAAGACCTGTCTCATACGGGATCCGGAAAAAGATTACGGATGTGACGTCCCGCCATTCGGTGTCATTCTGAGGGAGGCGCCGCCCCATGCTTTGCCTTCTGCTGGAGAGCGTGGCGCCGACCGAAGAATCTTTATGCTGGGCGCACAGTGCTGTCGGTCACGATGGTTCGGCGCGAGCAGTCCCGCGCGTTTCCGATAAAGATTCTTCGGTGGCGCCAGGGCCTGGAGCGTAGAATACCGATTCTCAGAATCACGTGTGCATTCCGAAGCTGACTTCCTGAGGGAGCGCCGCACGTAACCATCCGGACCTCGATTGCCTGCGCGCGACCGAAGGACCTTGCCAGCAAGACCGCGGGGCTGGCTCC
>DASQBH010000425.1:0-5205 GCA_035635315.1 Longimicrobium sp. | reverse complement strand
GCGGGAAAGAGCACGCTGGTCAAGCTCCTCTGCGGGCTGTACGAGCCGGACGAGGGACGCATCACCCTGGACGGCGCCCCGCCGCTGCGGGCGCGGGGGCGGATCGGGGCCATCTTCCAGGACTTTGTCCGCTACCCCCTTCCCCTGCGCGAGAACGTGGGCTTCGGCCACCTTCCCTCGCTGGGCGACCCGGCGGCGCTGGAGCGGGCGCTCCGCGACGCGGGGGGCGGACGGCTGGCGGAGCGGCTGCCGCGGGGGTGGGAGACGGTGCTTTCGCGCGAGTTCGCCGACGGGGCCGAGCTTTCCGGCGGGCAGTGGCAGCGCGTGGCGCTGGCGCGGGCCCTGGCGGCGGTGCAGGGCGGCGCGGGGCTCCTGATCCTGGACGAGCCCACCGCCTCGCTGGACGTCCGCGCCGAGGCCGAGCTCTTCGAGCGCTTTCTGGAGCTGACCCGCGGCGTCACCACCATCCTCGTCTCCCACCGCCTGGCCAGCGTGCGCCGCGCCGACCGCATCGTGGTGCTGGACGGCGGCCGGGTGGTGGAGGACGGGAGCCACGAGCAGCTGGTGCGGCTGGGCGGGCGCTACGCGCGGATGTACGCGCTGCAGGCCGCCCGCTTCGCCACGGCGGGCGCCGGGGGGGAGGTGGCCGATGGGTGAGCGCCGCCGCGCCGCCGCGCTCCTGGTCCGCACCGCCTGGCGCACCGATCCCTGGCGCTCGGCGGGGCTGCTGCTGGAGCCCCTCGCCGGCCTGGGCATCCCCCTCTTCGCCTGGTGCCTGGGGCTGGTCACCGACGGGGCCCTGCGCCGCGACGCGCGCCTGCTGGCGGCCGGCGTGGCGGGGATCGCGGCCACGAGGGTGCTCTGGTTCGCGGGGAGCTGGACCGGCGCGTGGATCCGCAACCGCCTGGCGGAGGAGGTGGGCTTCGCGCTGGACCGGGAGATCGCCACCCTGGTCTCCACCCTGCCCGGGGTGGAGCACCACGAGCGCCCGGACTACCAGGACCGGCTGGAGCTGCTGCGCCAGGAGCAGGGCATCCTGGGCACCTCGCTGAACACGCTGGTCTACACCGCCAACACCGTGGTCGCTGGCCTGGGGACGCTGGTGGGGCTGGCGCTGGTGAGCCCCTGGCTCCTGCTGCTGGTGCCCTTCGCCCTTCCCGCGCTCCCCCTGGCCGCCCTGCAGCAGCGCTGGCTCAGGCGCGCGGAGGACCGCTCCGCCGCGCCCGGCCGGCTCGCGCGGCGGCTGCAGGCGCTCGCCACGGACCGCGCGGCGGGGATGGAGCTGCGCGTCTTTGGCCTGCAGGGCGAGGTGCTGGCCCGCTTTCGCGCCGCCTGGCGCGCCTCGCGGGCGCAGGTGCTGGCCGCGCGCGCCCGCGGCGCGGCGCTGGACTGCGCAGCGGAGGTGCTCTTCCTCGCGGCGTTCGGCGGCAGCGTGGCGCTCATGCTCTGGCGGGCGCGGCGCGGGCTGGCCACCGCGGGCGAGGTGGTGACCGCCGTGTACCTGGGGCAGCAGGTGATGGCAGGCGTGGTGGAGCCGGTGCGCCGCGTGGCGGGGCTGGGCGAGGTGCTGCGCGCCGCCGGCCGCCTGCTCTGGCTGCAGGACTACGCCCGCGCGCACCGGCCCCGTCCGGCGAGCCGCCCGGTCCCCGACCGGCTGCGCGAGGGGATCGTCTTCGACCGCGTCTCCTTTCGCTATCCGGGGACGGACCGCTGGATCCTGCGCGACGTCTCCTTTCGCATCCCCGCCGGCGCCGTGGTGGCGCTGGTGGGCGAGAACGGGGCGGGAAAGACCACGCTGGTCAAGCTCCTGACGCGGATGTACGAGCCCACGCGCGGGCGGATCCTGGTGGACGGGGGCGACCTGGCGGAGATGGACGTCCACGCGTGGCGGGCGCGGCTGGCGGCGGCGTTCCAGGACTTCGTGCGCTTCGAGCTGGCCGCGCAGCGGACGGTCGGCGTGGGCGATCTTCCGGCGGTGGACGACCGCGCCGCCGTGGCGCGTGCGCTGGAGCGCGCGGGGGACGGCGGGGTGCTGGACGCGCTCCCCGCGGGCGCCGGCACGCAGCTGGGCGCGCGCTGGGAGGGCGGGGTGGAGCTGTCGACGGGGCAGTGGCAGAAGCTGGCGCTGGGGCGCGCGCTCATGCGCACGTCCCCCCTCGTCGTGTTCTTCGACGAGCCGACGGCGTCGCTGGACGCGCTGGCGGAGCACGCCCTGTTCGAGCGCTACGCCCTCGAGGCGCGCCAGGGCGCCGCGCGGGGCGCCGTGACCGTGCTGGTCTCCCACCGCTTCAGCACCGTCCGCTCGGCGGACCTGATCCTGGTGATCGACGGCGGCGGCGTGGCCGAGCTGGGGCGGCACGACGAGCTCATCCTGCGCGAAGGGCTGTACGCCGAGCTGTACCTGCTGCAAGCGCGCGCCCATGGCTAATCGAAGAGAATGCGCCTCACACGGAGTCAACGGAGTCAACGGAGTTTTCTCGTGCCGTTTCCGCTGATCCCACGATCCGACCCTGATCGACACCAGCGGACGGCGTGGCGCGCCTGCCGACGAGGCACGAGCCGGCGTGGGATGTCGGGAACGGGAGAGGGATGGAAGCGCGGCAGGGGGCCATCCGCGTTTTTTGAGGGAGGGATGCGGATCGGGTGATGATCTCCGTGGCGCGCGGGGACAAGAGGTCTCGATCACCTGATGCGCGATCTGGAGAACCCTCCGCCCGGGCCACGGTCGGAGCAGCGCACGTCGGCCGCTCCGGAGACGATGCTCTTCCGGATCCGGCGTGCCCGCGGACGAACGGCGGACGCGGATGAAACCGCGGTGAACAACGACGGAAGTGGATACAGCCGGGCGGCACCGCCGCCCGCGATCGCGGACCCGAGAACAGGAACGAGGCTCGATGCAGACCTTTCCCCCGGCGCTCCTGGAAGAGTGGATGCGGCTCTACTACTTCGCCGTGGACGCCGACATCGGCAGCAGCGGGGTGGCGGACTACTCGCTCGCGGAGGTGCGCGCGCTGGCGGGCGTGGGCGTGGAAGAGATGGACGCCGTCGTCTTTCACGACAGCCAGACGCTGGGCGGTGACGGCGTCCGCCGCGCCGTCGCCCGCCGCTGGGCGGGGGGCGACGCGGAGCGGGTGATGGTCACCCACGGCTCCACGGAGGCCAACTTCCTGGTGATGAACGCGCTGCTCTCGCCCGGCGACGAGGTGGTGGTGCTGGACCCCGTCTACCCCGGCCTGGGCGACGTGGTGCGTGGCCTGGGGTGCCGCCTGCGGCAGTGGACGCTGCGCGCGGAGGACGGCTGGCGGCCGGACCTGGACGCGCTGCGGGGGCTGGTGACAGAGCGCACGCGGATGGTGGTGGTCAACTTTCCCCACAACCCCACCGGCGCCACCCTCACCCCCCACGAGCAGGAGGCGCTCCTCTCCATCGCCGCCGACGCGGGCGCGTGGCTGCTGTGGGACGGCGCCTTCGCGGCCCTCACCTACGAGACGGAACCTCTTCCCGACCCGACCGGCCGCTACGCGCGCGCGGTCTCGCTGGGCACGCTCTCCAAGGCGTACGGCCTTCCCGGGCTGCGGGTGGGGTGGTGCCTGGCCGATCCCGCCGTGCTGGACCGCATG
Source organism: Longimicrobium sp. (assembly GCA_035635315.1). Taxonomy (GTDB): domain Bacteria; phylum Gemmatimonadota; class Gemmatimonadetes; order Longimicrobiales; family Longimicrobiaceae; genus Longimicrobium. The sequence goes on along the minus strand of DASQBH010000425.1, from coordinate 1,585 downwards.
GCCAGGGTGCGCGACTACACCACGCTGCACCTGTCGCCGCTGGTGGAGCTCGTCGCGGAGCGGGTGGTGGACGCGGCGGACCGCGTCCTGGCGCAGAAGCGCGCCCTGGCCCGCCGCAACCGCGCCACGGTGCAGGCGTGGATGGCGGAGCAGGAGGGGCTGATCGGCTGGACCCTTCCCGCGGGCGGGGTGTGCGGCTTTCCCCGGCTGGAGGTGCCGGAGGTGGAGGCGTTCTGCCACCAGCTGGCGCGCGAGCACCGCGTGATGCTGGTTCCCGGCACCTGCTTCGGCACGCCGGGGCACGCGCGGCTGGGCTTCGGCGGACCGGCGGACGCGCTGGAGCTGGGGCTCGGCCGCCTGGCGGGCGCGCTGCGCACGGCGGCCGCGCCCGCGCTGGTGTGACCCGCGTCCGGCCCCGCACGACCCCTCCATCCCGGTGTGGAGGAGGGGGCGCCGCGAGCCGCGAGGAGCGAGCGGCGAAGCCTGCGGGGGAGAGGCCCCGGGTCCGCGGAGGCGAAGCAGTTGGGGCCGTAACGTTTGGCGGAGCGCGCGTGGGGCGCGCGTGGAGCTCGATCCGCCCGGGGCATCGCCGCCCGGGCTTTCCTGACCGGCGGCAGGGCCGCTGCCCACTCACACGCAGGAGGCGTACGGAGATGTCCAGAATCGTCATGACCCCGGATGAGGTCGCCGACATCCGCGCGCTCGTGGGCGAGCTGGCCCGGCGGTACCCGGGCGCCGAGGACCAGGAGTTCCTGGACGAGGCCGACGTGATCGCGCACGAGCTGCCGCGCCGCATCCGCAAGGAGCTGCGCAGCTTTCGCCTCTTCGAACCGGAGAGCGCGCTGCTGATGGTGTCGGGCTGGCAGGTGGACGAGGAGAAGATCGGGCCCACCCCGGCGCACTGGAAGCACCACGGGCCGGAGAACGACACGCGGGAGGAGGACCTGCTGCTGGTGCTGATGGCCTCGCTCCTGGGCGAGCCGATCGCCTGGAGCACGCAGCAGGACGGCCGCGTGGTGCACGACCTGCTCCCCATCAAGGGGCACGAGCACGAGCAGGTGGGCACCGGGAGCGAGGAGCTGATCACCTGGCACGTGGAAGACGCGTTCCACCCCTACCGCGGCGACTACCTGGGGATGATGTGCCTGCGCAACCCCGACCGGGTGCCGACGACGTTCGCCCCCATCTCCCGGGTAAAGCTGACCCCCGAGCAGCTGGCCGTGCTTTCCAGCCCGCACTTCAGCATCCGGCCCGACAACTCGCACCTGCCCAAGAACAAGGGCGATGCCGGTGGCCGCACGCCGGTCGAGGAGGCGCTGGTGGAGAAGGCGTACCGCAAGATCGAGCAGATGGCCGCATCGCCCGAGCGCATCCCCGTGCTCTTTGGCGACCCGCGCTCGCCGTACGTGCGGATGGACCCGTACTTCATGGACCCGCCGGATGACCCGGCGGCCCGGGCGGCGTTCCAGGAGCTGCAGCGGCTGGTGGACGAGGCGCTGGAAGACCGCGCGCTGGAGCCGGGCGACATCGTGTTCATCGACAACTTCCAGGCGGTGCACGGCCGCAAGCCGTTCAAGGCGCGGTA
>DASQBH010000424.1:0-3561 GCA_035635315.1 Longimicrobium sp. | reverse complement strand
CCCCGTCACGCGCGCGCCCAGGCGTGCCAGGCTAAGGGTGTCCTGCCCGGAGTTGCACTGCAGGTGGACGAGCGTCTTTCCATCCACGTCACCCAGCAGCTCCAGCTCCTCGGGAAAGAGCGTGCTGCCCCCGGCGCGCAGGAACGCCGCCTGGTCGGCCTTGTGGCTGTTGTGCGCCTGCGTGGCGGCGTTCCAGGACAGGCGGTTGGCTTCGTGAAGGTCGGTGCGGATCACGGCGTGATGGTGTGATGGTGTGTGGTGGTGTAAGCGGGTGACGCGCCTCTGCCGGAGGATGCAGCGGATTCAGCGGGGTTTATCCCCTCTCCCGCGCTGTTTGCGGGAGAGGGCAGGCGAGGAACGAGCCGGGTGAGGGCCCGCTCATGCGGAATCTGTGTCGGCGCGGCGGCCGATGACGAGCGGCTGGTAGAAGGCGCTGTCCAGGCGCCGAACGCCGGCGAAGCCGGCTTGCTGCATCTGCTCCACCAGCCGCGCGACGGGAAGGGCGTAGTAGGTGGCGCGCATCACCCGTGTCTGGATGCCGGAGTCCCGGCGGTCCTCCACCACGTACATGCTGGTCTCGTACAGCGGCGGGCGCGGCTCCCACACCTGGAACAGCACCCAGCGCGCGCCGCCCTCCTCGCGCACGCCATGCGGGTGCATCCGCGCCGTCTGCAGGTCGATCGACGCGTAGTCGCGAATGGAGATGATGCAGATGCCGCCCGGCGCGGTGCAGCGGTGGAATCCCCGCAGCGCATCCAGGATCTCGCCGTCCGTCAGCAGGTGCGGCAGCGCGTTGTCGGCGCACAGCACCACGTCGAAGGCGCGGCCGTGCGCATCCCACGCATCCCGCATGTCGGCCGCCTTCGCGTCGATCGCCAGCCCGCGGCGGGCCGCTTCGTCCCGCAGCCGCGCCACGGCACCGGCGGAAAGGTCGGAGGCGGTGACATCGTACCCCAGCGCCGCCAGCCCCAGCGCCTGCGTGCCGATCCCGCACGCCACGTCCAGCACCGTCCGCCCCTCATCGCCACCCGTCTCCGCGCGGATCACCTCGTCCAGCGCCGCCGCCTGCCGCGCGATGCTGGCCTCCCAGTCCGGGTAGATGAGGTGGTAGAACGGCGCGAGCGCGTCGTAGAAGTCTTCGGGACCGGACATGCGCGGGGGGTGGGATGGAGGACGACTCCCGCAAGGTAGCCGTCCGGCCGACGGGAGCAAACCTTTCGCGTGAGGCTTGCGCGAACCGGAAAGGCGGCGGAGTGTATCCGCACGCGGAGCGACCGACGCTCCGCCTGACGGAACATGAGACCACGACGATGATCCAGCTGACCGACGAGGCCCGCGCCCGCATCCAGGCCCTGATGGATGCCGGGGCGGTACGCGACCCCGCGCTGCGCATTACGCTGGCGACCGGCGAGGACGGCGCCGTGCGCAGCCCCATGGACCGCGAGTACGCCATCTCGCTGGTGGAGCGCGAGGACAAGCAGAAGACGGAGATCGCCATCAACCTGGAAGGCATCCGCGTCCTGCTGAACCTGGACACCAGCACCCTGCTGAGCGGCGCCACCATCTCGTGGTCCGGCGAGGACGGCGGCTTTCGCGTGGAGACCCCGCGCCCCAACCGCCCGCCGACGACGGTCACCAGCAGCGGCGGCGCCGGCCTCTCGGGCCCGCTGGCGGAGCGCGTGCAGGCGGTGTTCGACACGCTGGTGAACCCGCGCATCGCGGCGCACGGCGGCGCGGTGGAGCTGGTGGACGTGGCCGACGACGTGATCTACGTGCGGATGACGGGCGGCTGCCAGGGGTGCGCCGCCTCGGCGCTCACGCTGCGGCAGGGGATCGACCGCATGGTGCGCGAGGAGATTCCCGAGGTGCGCGACATCGTGGACCTTACCGACCACGAAGCCGGCGCCAACCCGTACTACTGATCCGCTACGATCGTTCGGGATGATCGAGGAGGGCGACGGCCGATGCCGCCGCCCTCTTTTCCGTTCGTCGGCCGACCCCGTCTCGGCGGTTGAAACCGCGGCTGGAACGTCACGAAATCCGCCTGCGCGGATTGTAGGCGGCGTGTTCGCCCCTTCGACCAGCCACGAGGAGTCCGAAGGTAGATTCCTCAGTCGCGCCCGGCGTCCTCGGCGTCCGCGCGGCCGGTGCGGCGCTCCTTCGGAATGACAGATTGAGGGTGGCGCCGGTCAGGCTGTTCGCTCACGCCTCCCGCACTTTCGCACTTTCGCACTTTCGCACTAAAGAAAGAACGGGGTGCCGGCCGAAGCCGGCACCCCGCTCACCCATCCCCGCACCACCCGGGTACTCCCCAATTTCCCCATCCCCACCCGTCCGTGCCGGCCGCTCCCTCAGCCGGCGGCGGTCACGCGCTGCTGCACGGCCCGCGCCTGCGCCAGGTACCGCTCCAGCGCCTCGTTCCCCGCGTTCTCCCAGTCGGCCGGGATCGGCGACAGGCGGCGCTTTTCTCCGGAGTTCTCAAAGCACAGCCAGCCACCCTGCAGCCCCGGCGTCATCTGCTCCTCATCGCGGCCCGTGGCGTACTGCGGAACCACGTTCCACACCCGCCATGTGTAGCCCTGCGAATCGGTGAAGTTGCGTAGTGCCATGTGCCTGATCCCTCGGTCATTCGCCTGGACCGCGCGCCCTACGCAGGGACCGTGCCATCGCTGTCCCAACCGTGGCCCCGGCAACGACTTACAACATGTGTTCCACGTTCATAGCCCCCGCCGCGCCCACGGCTCGTTGGCTTCCAGGCAGTCGATGAGCTCGATGTAGATCCTGCGCGCCGCCTCGGTGAACGTCTCGTCGTCTGCCTGGGCGAACGGCGCCATCTCCGCGCGGATGCGCTCGGAAAGCGTCCCCGTCTCGATCATCCGCGCCACCAGGTCCAGGTACCCCGCCTCGTCCTTGCGAACCGCGCGCCGCGCGCCGGCCAGCAGGTGGCGCAGCACCGTCCGCGCGTCCGCGGTGCCGTCCGCGTCGCGGTCCACGTCCAGGTGCGGTGCCGCCACGCGCGCCACGCTGCCGTCGCGGACGCAGGCGCGAAAGTCTTCCACCAGCAGCGCGTGGTCCGGCAGCTCCACCCGCCCCGCCGCCACCCGCGCCGCCAGGTGCTTGAGCGCGGAACGGACGAACACGGCAATGGCCACGTCCATCTTTACGCACTCCTGCGTGTCCAGCACCCGCACCTCCATCGCCCGCCGCGCAAAGCGCAGGATGGCGCCGCGGGTGTTGAAGAACTCGTGGCGGATGGCCCCCGTGTCCGGCAGCCGGTCCAGCGCGCGGTACATCGGCGCCAGGATGCGCTTGCGATAGTCGCTGAAGCTGTCCACGTACTCGGGCACGATCTGCCCGCACGATTCCGGGATGCGCGCCTGGTGCTCCAGGATCCACGCCAGCCGCCCGTCCGCCGCCGGCTGCAGGTCGCCGTCGTACATCGGCGTGCTGGCGGCCAGCGCCGGCAGGTAGGGGATGAGCAGCGCGGCGGCCGTGTGCATCGCCACCGCGTCCACCTCGCGCCCCATCGGCAGGTTCAGGTGCGCCGCGTGCACGTTCATC
>DASQBH010000423.1:0-2078 GCA_035635315.1 Longimicrobium sp. | reverse complement strand
TCACCCCCGCTGGGCAGAACGGAGGGAGGGGAGGAAAGGATTCAGAGCGGATGAAGCGGTCCGTGGCAGATGGCTGAGCCCCGGCGGGCGCCCCCACCCGCTCGATTCCTCGCGACCTCCCCCAAAAACCCCTGGCGGAGGTTGGGCGCCGAAGAGTCCGTGCAGGGTGGCGGGTCTTACGCGGGCTCGCCGGGCGCCCCTCCCCCCGGCCCCTCCCCGCGCAAACTGCGCGCGGAGAGGGGGAGAATCCGGTTCGTGCACAGGGCCGGTGATGTTCGACGAGGTGGCTGCCGGCGCGACGGCTCGGCGCGGGCGGATGGGCACTCCGGCGGCGAGCGGCAGGAGCGGTCGGCGCAGGCCGACATCGCGTCGTCATTGCCGCGAAGTAACCGTTCAGGTGGCTGAGTCAACGCTGTAGACTTTTGGGGAGCGAGCTACTACACATTGTGGCTCATGAGCCATGTCGAGCAGCTGAAAGCAGCCGGTGAAGCCCTCTCGCCCGCGATCTGCGCGGTGATCGAAGGGCTTGAAGCGGCCATCACCCTGCTGCAGGAGCGAGTGCGCGAGCTGGAAGCACGGCTCGCCCAGAACTCGACCAACTCGTCGCAGCCGCCTTCCTCGGACGGTCCCGGCGTGGTACGGGAGCGCAAGAAACCCACGGGGAAGAAGCGCGGCGGACAGAAAGGCCACCGGGGGCATCATCGCAAGCTGCTGGGGCCGGAGCGGGTGGACGAGGTGGTGATCCACCGCGCGGACGAGTGCGGCCACTGCGGGCATGACTTGGCATGTGCGAAGGAAGCCAGACCCGCGTATGTGCACCAGGTGGTGGAGCTTCCCGCGATCCGTACGCAGGTGGTGGAGCACCGGATGGTGTGCGTGCGCTGCCCGAAATGCCGGAAGCTGACGCGGGGGAAGCTGCCGGCGGAGGTGGGGGGCAAGCACTTCGGCCCGCGGCTGGCGGCGCTGGGCAGCCTGCTGGCCGGGCACTACCGGCTGAGCCGGAGATCGACGGTGGATCTGCTGGGGCGGCTGCTGGACGTGCCGCCGCCGTCGCTGGGGAGCACGGAATCCTTCACGCAGGAGACGAGCGCCGCGCTGGCGGAGGCGTACGGGCAGATCAAGGCCGAAGTCCGGCGGAGCGAGTGGGCGGGTGTGGACGAGACGCAGTGGAAGGAGTGCGGGAAGAAGCGGTGGCTGTGGATCGCGGTGGCGAAGCAGGCGACGCTCTTTCACCTGGGCAAGAGCCGTGGAAGCGAAGAGCTGAGCGGCTTCCTGGGCGGAGACTACAGGGGGATCGTCAGCAGCGACCGCTGGTGTGCCTACCGGATCTACACCCTGCGCCAGGTCTGCTGGGCACACCTGGTGAGGAGCTTCAAGCGGCTGGGACTGCGGGGCGGCAAGGCGGAGGAATTCGCTGCACAGGGAGAGCGGATCTGCGCGCTGGTCTTCAGGAAGCACCGCGAGATGGAGGAAGGCAGGCTCGGGCGTGAGCAGTTCTGGATCGACATGCAGCCGATACGAAGGCGCTTGCGGCGGCTGATCGAACGCGGCGAGAAGTCGATCGACCGGCGGGTCGCGGGTACGTCGCGCAACCTGCTGAAGCTGTGGCCGTCGCTGTGGACCTTCCTGGACCAACCGGTGGAGCTGACCAACAACGCGGCCGAGCGCGCGCTGCGGGCGGCGGTGCTTTGGCGGAAGAGCTGCTTCGGCAACCAGAGCGAGCCCGGAATGCGCTACGCCGAACGTATCCTCTCGGTGGGAGCCACCTGCCGCCAGCAGCGGACCCACCCGCTCGACTTCCTCGCCCTCTCCGTCTCCGCCCTCCGGTCCGGCACCGCCGCCCCCAAGATCCTACCCGCCCACTGAACGGTTACGGTCGCGGATTACGTGCGCGGCATCGCGGCCATCGACCGGGAGAGCGGCGAGGTGGAGTGGCTGCCGGTGGCGGATTCCACGGCCGTGAGCGGCATCGACGGCCTGGTGCGCCTGGGCCACTCCCTCGTCGCCGTGCAGAACGGCGTCACGCCCAAGCGTGTCGTCGAGCTGCGGATGGACGACGGCGAGACGCGCATCACCGG
>DASQBH010000422.1:0-3994 GCA_035635315.1 Longimicrobium sp. | reverse complement strand
GACGGCACGTTGCCGGCTTGGATCCGCAAGAGCATCGATTGCCCGGGACGGAGCGTGCCGAGCCCGGGTTGCGGACGCGCAGGCGCATGGGACGCCGCACACGACCGGGCCGCCGAGTCCGCGCAGGCGGACTTTGCGTTTTCCCAGCGGCGAATTCATTCGCTCCCGTGGGCGGACGGCACGTTGCCGGCTTGGATCCGCAAGAGCATCAATCGCCCGGGACGGTCCCGACGGCCCCGGCTTGCTGCGGACGCGTCGGTGTGTGGAGGCAAACCGCGAACCGGCGGCCCTTTCGGACGCTGGCTACTTTGTCGCATTTTACCGGCGCCGGATTCGCATTTGCGTGAGGGATGCGCGCCCGCAGGGCCGAGAACACGGCGCGGATGCACGGTTCTGGCGGGAACGCGCGGCCGCCGGTGAGCGCCGGGGGCTCGGCGCCGTTGGCAACAGTCGTATCGTTGCCTACGGCGCGCGCAGCCCGGCCCGGAGCGCAGCGGAGGGACACGCCCTGAACTGCAGGGAACAGGGGACAGGGAACCGGGAACAGCCTGCGGCCCCACGGTACGGGCCCGGTCTGTCCATCCACATAAAATCAAAGACTCGCCGACGAATGCCTTACCTGAGAGACGTCTTTCGCGACCTGGGCGACGGCGCCATGGACCTGGTGTTCGCGCCGGTCTGCGTGTCGTGCGACCGCCCCATCCCCACCACGGAAAAGGACCGCCTGGTCTGCCGCCTGTGCTGGGTAAAGTGCCGCCCGCTGCCGCACCCGCGCTGCGAGCGCTGCTGGGGCCCCGTGCCCCCCAACGAGGACCCGCGCCCCAAGTGCCGCACCTGCGGCGACTGGCCCCAGGCGGTGCGCGCCATCCGCTCCGCGTTCCTGATGGGCGACGAGACCAAAGCCATCGTCCATGCCCTCAAGTACCGCGGCTGGGAGGGCGCGGCGGACCCCATGGCGCAGCGCATGGCCGAGATGTCGTGGCCCAGGGACGTGGACGACGAGGTGCAGATCGTGGTGCCCGTGCCCACCAGCAAGGCACGGCTGCGGGAGCGCGGCTACAACCAGGCGGCGCTGCTGGGGGCCGCGTTCGCCAAGAAGATGGGGTGGAAGCCGGCCCCGGACGTGCTCGTCAGAACCAAGCAGACCAAGACGCAAACGGCCTTGCATCCGGGCGAGCGCCGGGCTAACGTAGCGCGCGCTTTTTCCGTCCCGGCAGAGCAGGCCGAACGGGTGCAGGGCGAGCACGTGATGCTGGTGGACGACGTGTGGACCACCGGCGCCACGGCCCTTGCATGTTCACAGGCGCTGCTGGAGGCGGGGGCGCGGGTGGTGAGCGTGGCCACCTTTGCCCGCGTCATCCCGGAGCTGGAGCGCTGAGCCGCATCGCTCGGCGCTCCGTCGTCCTTTTTCGACCGCCTTTCTGACGAGAGATCATGCCCATTCGCGTCGCCATCAACGGGTTCGGCCGCATTGGCCGCAACGTTCTGCGGGCCGCCAAGAAGGCCGGTGCCAACGACATCGACTTCGTGGCCGTCAACGACCTGACCGATACCAAGACGCTGGCCCACCTGCTCAAGTACGACTCGGTGCACGGCATCTACCCCGGCACCGTCGAGGCCCGCGAGAACAGCCTGGTGGTGGACGGCGACGAGCTGAAGGTGTTCGCCGAGAAGGACCCGGCCGCCCTCCCCTGGCGCGACCTGGGCGTCGACATCGTCATCGAGAGCACCGGCCGCTTCACCAGCAAGGCGGACGCGGAGAAGCACATCCAGGGCGGGGCGAAGAAGGTGATCATCAGCGCGCCCGCCAAGAACGAGGACATCACCATCGTCCTGGGCGTAAACGAGGACAAGTACGATCCGGCCAACCACCACGTCGTGTCGAACGCCAGCTGCACGACGAACTGCCTGGCGCCGGTGGTCAAGGTGCTGCTGGACGAGTTCGGCTTCAAGCGGGGCGTGATGACCACGGTGCACGCCTACACCAACGACCAGAACATCCTGGACCTGCCCCACAAGGACCTGCGCCGCGCCCGCGCCGCCGGGATGTCGATCATTCCCACGACGACCGGCGCCGCCAAGGCCACCTCGCTGGTGATCCCCGAGGTCAAGGGCAAGATCGACGGCGTGGCGTTCCGCGTCCCCACCCCGGACGTGTCGGTGGTGGACCTGACGGCGGAGCTGGAAAAGGAGGTGACGGCGCAGCAGGTGAACGACGCCCTGCGCGCGGCGGCCGAGGGGCGGATGAAGGGGATCCTGGGCTACGAGGAGACGGAGCTGGTCTCCATCGACTACACCGGCAACCCCAACTCGTCCATCGTCGACGCGCCTTCGACCAGCGTGGTGGCCGGGCTGGTGAAGGTGATCGCCTGGTACGACAACGAGTGGGGCTACAGCAACCGCTGCGTCGACCTGGCCCGCTACATGGGCGAGCGGCTGTGAGCGGGAGAAAGAAGACGGTCGCGGACCTGACCTCCGAGCAGCTCCGCGGCCGGCGCGTCCTGGTCCGCGTGGACTACAACGTCCCCCTGGACGACGACGGCCGCATCACCGACGACACGCGCATCACCACCACGCTCCCCACGCTGGACGCGCTGCTGCAGCAGGGGGCGCGCGTCATCCTGCTGGCGCACTTCGGCCGGCCCAAGGGGCAGCCGGTGCCGGAGATGTCGCTCAAGCCGGTGGCGGACCGCCTGCGCGAGCTGCTGGAGGGGCGCCGCGTGGAGTTCGTGGAAGACACCGTGGGCCACGCCGCGCGCCACGCCATCGGCACGATGTACGACGGCGACGTGCTGCTGCTGGAGAACACCCGCTTCCATCCGGGCGAGGAGAAGAACGACTCCACGCTGGCGGAGGAGATGGCGGCGCTGGGCGACGTGTTCGTGAACGACGCCTTTGGCGCGGCGCACCGGGCGCACTCGTCCACCGCCGGCGTCGCCACGGTGATGCGCGGACAGGGGAAGCCGGTGGTCGCCGGGCTGCTGATGGACCGCGAGCTCCAGTACCTGGGCGGCGCGCTGGACGAGCCGAAGCGCCCGTTCGTAGCCATCCTGGGCGGCGCCAAGATCAGCGGAAAGATCGACGTCATCCGCAGCCTGCTGCCCAAGGTGGACCGCCTGCTGATCGGCGGGGCGATGGCGAACACCTTCTTCAAGGCGATGGGCCTCGCTACCGGAACCTCGCTGGTGGAGGACGACCGGCTGGACATGGCGCGCGAGCTCCAGTCCACCAGTGGCGACAAGCTGGTGCTGCCGGTGGATGCCGTGGTCGCGGAGAAGATGGAGGCGGGGCAGGAGACGCAGACGGTGGATCGGGAGGCGATCCCGGCCGACCGCATGGTGCTGGACGTCGGCCCGCGGACGGTGGAGGAGTACCGGCGGATCCTGGGCGACGCGCAGACGGTGCTGTGGAACGGGCCGATGGGCGTCTTCGAGGTCCCCGAGTTCGCCGCGGGAACGAAGGGCGTGGCCGAGGCGGTGGCGGAGGCGACGGACCGCGGCGCGACGACGATCATCGGCGGCGGCGACTCGGCCGCGGCGGTGGGCGAGCTGGGGCTGGAGCACCGGATGTCGCACGTCTCCACCGGCGGCGGAGCCTCGCTGGAGTTCCTGGAAGGCAAGGAGCTCCCCGGCGTGGCCGCGCTGGAGGACGCCGCGTGAGCGCGCCGCCCCGGCCGGTGCTGGCCGGCAACTGGAAGATGAACCACGGGCCGTCCGAGACGGCCCGCTTCTTCGCCGACTTCCTGGCGATGCACGCGCCCGCGGACGACCGCACCGTCGTCTTTTTTCCCCCCGCCATCTCTTTCGCCGCGGCGAAGGAGGCGGTGCAGGGGCGGCCGGACGTGCGGCTGGGCGTGCAGAACGTCCACTGGGAGGCCGGCGGCGCCTTTACCGGCGAGCTGTCCGTGGGGATGGCGAAGGACGCCGGCGCGGAGCTGGTGCTCATCGGCCACAGCGAGCGCCGCCACGTCTTCGGCGAGACCAGCGACGAGACG
>DASQBH010000421.1:0-6264 GCA_035635315.1 Longimicrobium sp. | reverse complement strand
AGTCCCCCCTTCGCAAACCGCGCGAGCAGAGGGGGAGAACGTCGAGAGTACTTTTTACGATTTTTCTACTTCCTATCCCCTGCAGTGGACCTGGCGGGACTCGAACCCGCGACCCTCGAGTGAAAGTCGATAACCCTCGGCCTTCGGCCCGCGCCGGGCGCGGACAAGGTGTGGCGAGGCAGTGCTCTACCATCTGAGCTACAGGCCCATCTTTCCTGCGTTTTGCCGGATGTCGCCGGCTCCTTTCCATCCTGCGATCCCTGTGTCTCCTTGTCCCCCGATCTCCTTGTCCCCCTGTCCTGCGGTTCGGCGATGGCGCCCGGCGGGACTCGAACCCGCGACCTCTCGATTATCAGTCGATAACCCTCGGTCCCGTCGGCCCGCGCGCGTGGCGCGGACAAGGCACTTGGGCGAGGAAGCGCTCTACCCGCTGAGCTACGAGCGGCCACCTCCGATCCGTCTCTCCCATCCCGGAGCATGCACGAACACGTGAGATCACCCATCAAAAATCCCGCTATTCCCTATTCCCTGCTTCCCCTGCCGTCCAGGATGCCCGGCGGGATTCGAACCCGCGGCCTCAGAGTCCCACGATAATCCTCATCCTTCGGCCCGCGCGCGGCGGACAAGGGAATGGCGAGGCATTCTGCTCTGCGTTCTACCAGGCTGAACTACGGGCATCATCAAGAACGGGCCGCTGGGGTGGCCGGGGGGAATCGAACCCGCCGCCTCCGGATTCACAGTCCGGCGCTCTGACCGTTAAGCCACGGCCACCATCATCCAGCGCTTCCTTTGGTGTGGGCCGGCGGGAACGCTTCGCCCCTGCGCGAGGGGTCGCGTTTGTCCACCCGCGTCGGGGCTTGGCGCCCCGCCGGCCCTGCGTCTACCGCGTACTGCTCTTCCGAATCATCCCATCCCCCTCCCGCGTCCCGGGTGGACCGTGCTCATGCGTGTCGGAAAACGAAAATCGCCCCGCCTGCGTCGGTGCGCGGGCGGGGCGAAATGGTGCATTCGCTCCCTGGTGGGATCGTGGATGAATGCCCCCTAGGGGCGTGCCACGATCCTCCCGCGCTGCCTGTTCTGCTCCCGCCGGTCCTGCCACGTTGAACCACTGAAACGACCCGGAATCCCGGGCGTACCGAGCCCGATCCTGGTCCATCCCGCACCTTTGCCCAGGCCCGCCGGCGCAAAGCCGCCACGTGGCGCCGCCGGTTCCACCGCGCACGACGACCCTGTACCGGGATGGGCCGTGACGGCCTCCGGGCGGGCGTGTCGGACGATGTGGATGGGTCGCTGCATCGTGGTGCGTTCCGTTGGTCTAGCGTTTCCGTCCGGCGGAGACGATCCCCGCCGTATCGACAAAAAAGAGCCGCGTCCTGATGCCGCCGGTCCACGGTGGTTCCGTGGTCCGGGGCCGGTCTCATCGACCGGTAAACATCAGGGACGCGACTCCCAGGGCGGGGAGTGTAATCGACTCCCCGTGCGTTTGTCAAGGGCTGATTTTCAGCCCACCGCGGCGGCGCTCTCTTCCGCCCGCGGCGCCGCTGAACCGGACTCATCGGCCGAATCCGGCGCATCCGTCTGTGCCACAACGGCTTCCGGCGCGCTCACCACCACCAGCGCGGGCACCTTGCCGGCTTCCGGCGGCGCCGTGGCGGTGGAGTCTTCGGCGCGGCGATCGGTGTCGAGCGCGGAGGGCACCAGCACTCCCACCACCTGCTTCAGGTACCGGGCCGCCTCCTGCGACGGCATGCCGGCGGCGAGCTTCTGCTGCAGCTCCACCAGCTGGCCCGCCACCGCAAGGCGCCCCTGCATCGATTCTTCGTTGGCGCGGGCGGAGGCGGCCTTTTCGGCGGCCACCGCCTGCTCCTTTGCGCCGCCGCTGAAGATGGACTCCAGCGCCTCGACCATGCGGGTGAGGATGCGGTACACGGCCGACGCCGAAAAGCCGCCCAGCAGCGCGATGGTGGGCGGCCCCAGCGCCTGCATGCCGGTGTTCGCGGGGTCGGCGTCGCCGGAACCGATGGGCACCAGGGCCACCAGGATGAAGCCGGCCACCAGCCCCAGGAAGAACTTTACCCAGTACGCCGCGTTCTCGTCCGGATCGAAGGTGCGGTTGACGATCTGGTCGTTGAGCTGAAAGAGCATGGCGAACGACGCGCCGATCCCCGCCGCGGCCAGCCAGAAGACGCGCTGCAGGATGATCTTGATGATCAGAAACGTGTGGTTGTCCTTGGCCGTGTCCGCGGGCTCGGTGCCTTCGATCCCCCACAGGTCCACGGACCGGTGCGCGTCCACCAGCTCGATCACGCTGAGCACGATGAAGATGCCCACGCACACCATGGCCACCTTGACCAGGTCTCGCACCAGCTTTACGGGGCCCAGCGACGTCTGCCCCGCCTGCTGGTAGCTCTCGTCCAGCAGCAGCAGGGTGCCGGGCTTGGCGGGCGCCAGCAGGCGCGCCAGCCGCTCGTGCGTGGACGCCAGCGCCGTCATCTGGATCGGCTGGTTCTGCGCCAGCGCGATCTCGAACTGATCGGTGGCCTGGATGAGGCCCGGCGGAACGCGAATGCCGTTGGTCGCCAGATGGCGTGCCATGGAGCACGATTCGCGGACCAGCTGCTCCTTGAGCGATGGCACCGGGGGCGCCGCGGAAGTCGTGGGCATGAGCCTGCCGGGGAGGAGGGAGGAAAGCGGGGTTGTCGGGAGGGGAACGCATTCATTCTAATCAACTTGCGCCGGGCCGTAAACTCCTGGACCGCCATCCCGGGAGCGATCCAGACCCGCTTCACGGGAAAGGCGGATGCGGGAAGCCACGGAGCCGCATATCCAGACGGTTTGTCTGCGACAGCGCGTCGTCTAGCCGTGATTTATCGACACCCTTGACCCGCTTCGGGAACTTTCTTACCCTGAGCGGGAGTCCTTTCCCGCCGGGCTCTTGGGAGGGCCCCTCCGCGCCTGCACCTCACGACAAGGAAGCGGAACCATGACCCTTCGCAAACGACTGCCGCTGCTCGTGGGCCTGGTGCTGGTGAACGGGGCGCTGCTCCTGTGGCCCCGGGACGGCCGGGCCACCCTGCTGCCTACGGAAAAGGTGGCGATGGGCTCCTGCGGGTCGTGCTACGATGCCGGGGGCAACAAGATGGCCTGCTGTATCGCCCTGCCCTGCAGCGCATGCAACTGTCGGCAGAACTCCAACTGCTGACCGGCGAAGCAGACGCTCCGCCATACCCCGGGCGGTCCTGTGGAAAGGCCGCCTTCACCCCTCCTGCCGGGTGCACCCATGCGTACACGTGTGAAGCTCGCCGCTGCGGCCGCGCTGCTGACCGTAAACCTGGGACTGCTGGCCGGACCCCGCCCGGCGAGCGCCACCATGCCCGCCGAGAAGCTGAAGACCGGATCGTGCTGGAACTGCTATGCCTCACCGGGGACCACCTCGCCGTGCTGCATAGACCAGTGTCTTGCCGCGTGCTCGTGCAGCCGCTCTACCCAGTGCTGACGCCGTGAGGAAGAACCTTGTGATGAACGGGCTGCTGCTGCTCCTCCTGGGCACGGCCGCCCTTCAGGCCCATTCGCGCCTGAGCGCGGACATGCCGAAGGCTCCGCCCCCCATGATCGGCGCCAGGGTGGGCGAGCCCGTGTCGGCGCTCGTCCGCCTCTCCGATTCCACCCGGGCGCGGCTGAGCGAAGTCTCTAGCGGGTCGTGCCGGCTCGTCGTCGTCTACTCGCCGGATTGCGCCGCCAGCCTGGACCAGGCCGTACGGTGGACGCAGGATGCCGCGGCCGACCCGGAGGGCCGGCTGCTCCCGGAAGGCTGGAAGGCCATCTGGGTGTCGGCTGTTCCCACGGACACCACGGGATCCCGGCTTCCGCAAGCGCTTCCGGTGCAGGTCGCCACCGTCGATTCGGCCGGACCCCTGGCGGGCGAACTGGGCCTGCGCGCCTACCCGGCGCACCTGGTGCTCGACCGGGAAGGCCGCGTTCGCGAAGCGGGGATGGGGGCAACGCTCCCGCGGCTCGAGGCGCTGCGTCCCGACTGCACCATCAATTCGGCCGGCGTACCCGACTCCACCGAAGCAACCAATGCACCTGTTGCCAAGGCGGGTTAGCGCAGCCGCGCTCAGCCTTGCGTTCGCTTCCACGGCCTGCGACGAGGCGCCCTCCGAAGGCGCCTCGTCCACGCTGCGCCCCATTGCGCGCCAGCGGTTCGCCGCCATCGACGCGGGGCGGCCGCTGCTGGACACGGCCGCCATCCGTCCGCTGGCCCCCGTGCGGCGGTTGGCGCTGGACGGCACGGCCGCCTACTCCCTGTCCAACCCGGTGTCCATCAGCGCCGCCGGGGCACCGGTCTGCCGTGTAGCGGTGGGCGACCGGATAGACCGGGCCGTGCACCTTTTCGCCCACGACGGCGCCTACCGCTCCACCGTCTTCGGCGGAGGGCGCGACACCACCGCCTTTCCCAACCTGCGCTCGGTGGCGCTCGACACCACCGGGGCTCTGGCCGTCTCCGACATGGGACGGGGCACGCTGCACCTGTTCGCCCCCGATGGCTCCCGGCGGGGCACACGCGTTCTGGCCCGGCTCAAGGGAGACTTCAGCCTGGGGAGCCAACTGGTGTGGGGACCGGACGGACGGCTGCTGGAGCACTGGTTTTCGTACGAGTTGCCGATCATCTCAAAAGACTGGGATGAGCGGCTCCCCTTGGTGCGCATCCTGAGCCCCGAGGGTGGCGCCGTGGGCGGCCTGGGCACGGTGCGCCGCGAGCCAGGGCAGACGTTCACCGCCGCGTTGAACCGGGGGATCATCGCACGGCGCGCCGACACCCTGTGGTACGCGCGGCGCGCCGACGGGCGGCTGCTGGCGTTCGACCTGGCCCGGCCCGGGGCGGAGCCGGTGCGAGCCGTCGACATCCCCGTGTTCTACCACATGTCGGCCCCGCAGGAGGGCCAGGTGCCGGGGCCCGCCGGGTACGAGGTCGCGGTGCAGGAGCACGTCCGCGCCTTCGCCATCGCCCCGTCGGGACACTTCCTCATCGGGCAGAGCCGGTGGTTCCCCGAAGCGGCGCCGGGAACGCTGTTCCGGCCGCGCACGGCCCTTACGGTGCTGGACCCGTCAGGCCGCCATGTGGGCGCATACGACCTGGGCGGCGAGATCGTGTCGCTGGCGGCGTCCGACCGATGGATCTACGCGATCTTGATCGACCCGGAAGAAGGCACCCGCGTGGCGAGCGTCTACCCCAACCCCGTTGCCGCCCCGTCCGCGGCGGGCGCGCCATGCGGCGGCGGCGCTGGCCCGGGCTGATCGCGGCCCTTCTCCGGCCGGTGGCGGTGCTCCCGGCCCTGGCCGCGGGTGGGGCATGTGGCAGTGCCGCACCGGCCGAGGGGTGGCGCGGCAGCCGGACGTTGGCCGGAGACACGGCGGTGGTGACCACCGAAGCCGGGTACGCCGTTGCACCCCGGGTGATTCCTGTCGCGGTCCGCCAGCTCTGGAAAAGCGACTCGCTGCAGCAGGCCGTGGCCATCGCCGTGCTCGGCGACACGCTGCTGGTCGTCGCCGACCGGGACCGCATCCACCTGCTCTCCCTGGCGGGCGGGCCGCAAGGGACATTGGGGCGACCGGGGAGCGGGCCCGGCGAGTTCCGCTCCATCCAGGGGGTGGCCGCGGTGGACGGGGGGATCCTGGTCTGGGACGGCGCCGCCGCCCGGCTGACGTGGCTGGACGCGGGGAGGCGCGTGGCCCGCACGGCGCCCGTCGACCCCCCGGTGGCATACGCCACCCCCATGCCGGTGGACCTGGCCCCCTCCGCAGGAGGCGTGGCGCTCGCATGGTCACCCAGCATGCTCGTCCCCGGCCGGCCGCCCACCACCCGCGTGGTCTTTCACCCCTTCGACGGGGGGGCCGCGCGAGACCTGGCCGCGGTGCGCAGCGTTGCGCTGGTGCCGGTGCCGCGCCTGCTGGCCATGGTTCCGCACGAGGTGTACGGTCCCGTTCCCCTGTTCGCGGTCAGCCCACGTGGAACGCTGGCCGTTTCGGACGGCACCGCGTTTCGCGTGGACCTGCACCCCGCGGACGGGGGACGGGTGGTGCGGCTGGTGCAGGGGGGTGCGGGCGCGCCTCTGTCCCGGTGCGAGCGGTCGCCCTGTGTGGCCGGCCTGCGCCGGGAGGTGGCGCTGACGACGCAGGACGAGACGTTCCTGCGGGAGCGGATGCGGGTGCAGCGGCGCTCCCGCCGCCGCAGCCGCCTGGACGCACTGGTGTATGATGACC
>DASQBH010000420.1:0-3373 GCA_035635315.1 Longimicrobium sp. | reverse complement strand
ACCCTCTCCCGCAAGCGGGAGAGGGTATAAACGTCTCGAATACCTGCCGCGCGCTTCGTCGGTGCGGAATCACAGCCCCGCGCAGTTTGCGGGGCTTCCCGCTGTTCCAGCCGCGGATTCATCCGCCCCGGACAGGGTCGGCCAGCTACATCCGCCTTTACCTCCCAACCGTGCGGCCCCGCACTTTCGCACTTTCGCACTTTCGCACTTTCGCACTTTCGCACTTTCGCACTCTCGCACTTTCGCACTTTCGCACTTTCGCACTTTCGCACTCCCACACTCTCCTCACACCGACATCACCAGCTTCACGTCGCCGTCCAGCTGGCCCGCGGCACGCTCACGCGTCATCCAGCTCACGGCAAAGAACACCAGGATCGACAGCACCAGCGACAGGCCGCTCACCGTAACGCCCGTGGGGAACTTGTAGGCGTTGAAGTACGCCAGCGTCTCGAAGAGCAGCGTGATCACCAGGCCGGTGCTGATGGATGCCACGGCGCCTTCCTTGGTGGCGCCCTCCCAGTTCAGCCCGATGGCGAGCGCGGGGACCAGGGTCGATGCGAACAGCCCCCAGCCAAAGATCCCCAGGAACGCCACCAGCGCGCCCGGCAGCAGCGCCAGGAACCCCGCCGCGACGGAGATCAGGACGGTGCTGATCCGCCCCCAGCGCAGCTCGTTCTCCACGCGCCGGCCCAGCGCCACGGGGATGTCGTGCGTCACCGCCGCCGCGCCGATGTTCATGAAGCTGTTCACCGTGCTCATGATCGCCGCCGCCACGCCGCTGAAGACCAGGCCGGCCAGCAGCACCGGGGTGTAGCGGAGGAGGAAGAACGGCGTCGCGTCGTCGGGGTTGGCCAGCGGCTGCATCTGGCCGCTCGCCACCAGCGCCTTTACCGCCACGCCCACGCCGAAGTACAGGAGCATGGTCACCAGCAGCGCGGCCGTCACCAGCAGCGGGTACCATTTCAGCTTCCGGGGGTCGCGCAGCATGTAGAACTTGTGGATCACGTGCGGCTGCCCCATCGACCCCACGCCGAAGACGAAGAAGAGAGACAGCGCCGCCACCGCGCCCATCTTGCCGAACGGGCCCATGAACGCCGCGTCGTTCTCCAGGATCGTCCGCGAGATGCCGCCCATCCCCCCACCCACCTTGAGCGTGTAGATGAAGACGAGGACGGAGGCGACGGCCATCAGCGAGCCCTGGAACATGTCCGTGTAGACGCCGGCCAGAATGCCGCCCGCCACCGAGTAGCCCAGCACGATCGCCATCCCGATCCACACGCCCCACGTCAGTCCGGTACCGAAGATGGCGTCGATCACCAGCCCCAGGGCGAGGATGTTGGTCGCCATGTAGCCGATGACGGCGATCAGGATCGCCAGCCCGGACAGCCCCTGCGCCGCCGGCGAGCGGTAGCGCGCGCCGATCGCGTCGGGCACGGTCATCAGCCCGCGCACCTCGCCCAGCAGCCGCATCCGCTTCGCCAGCGCCCACGACGTCATGGACGACGTCACGCTGGCGGGGAGGATGAGGAACATGGCTCCCAGCCCGGCCGTGTAGACCAGCGCCGGCCCGCCGATGAAGGCGAAGCCGCTGAGCGTGGCGCTCATGGCCGCCAGCGTGAGCGCCGCCAGCCCGATCCCCTCGCCCGCCACGAAGAAGTCGCTCGCTGTCTTCGTCCGCCGCGTGGCCCACCAGCCGATGGCGGCAACGATGACGAAGTAGACCACCGCGACCGCGATGATGGTCGGCTGGGCAAGCCGCGGCAGCTCGCCCGTCTGCATCATCCCCAGCGCCATCACGCCACCACCTCCGCCGGCTCCGGCGTCTGCGCGTGGACGGAAGGCGCGGCGGCGGGCTGCTGCGCGGCCTGCCAGGCGCGGGCGGCCTCGCGGACGCGCGCCAGGTCGGCTTCGCTCAGCGTCATGTCCTCGAAGGTCAGGGCGTAGGCGATCGGCAGCACCAGCAGCGGCAGCAGCCCGATCCCCAGGATCACGATCGCCGCGCCGGCCGGAAGGCCCAGGAAGAGCGTGGGGTTCGCCGCGTCCGGCGCCGGTATCGACAGCACCGCCGCGAAGCCGCCGGCCACGATCAGAAAGGCGATGGCGAACGGCAGCTTGAGCCGGCCGATCCCCGTGTCCGCCCGCGCCGCGCCCAGCGCCGACGCGGCCACCATCACGGTCGCGGTGCCGATCCCCAGCGCCCACGGCGACCAGCCGGGCGGATCGCCGGGGAGGAAGGCGGATGCGTACGCGGCCGCGCAGGCCAGCGTCCCCAGGAACAGGGCCAGGAGGGAGTTGCGTCGTGCCATCAGGCTTCCTGGTAAAGGGCTTCCAGCCGGTCGCGGTGCCGCTCGGCGATGGCGGTGCGGCGCAGCTTGAGGGTCGGCGTCAGGTCGTCGCCGTCGAAGGGCAGGTGCACCAGGGCGAAGCGGCGCACCCGCTCGGGATTCGAGAGCCCCGCGTTCACCCGGTCCACCGCCGCCTGCACGCTGGCGTACAGGCGCGGGTCGTGGACGATGGAGGGATCCTCCGGATCGGCGGCGTGGCCGTTGGCCAGGGCCTCCAGCGCCGTGCGGCTGGGGACGATCAGCGCGCTGACGAAGTGCCGCCCCTCGCCGTACAGCATGGCCTGGTGGATGACGGGGTCGCCGGTGAGCGCCGCCTCGATCGGCAGCGGGGCGACCTTCTTTCCGTTGCTGAGCGCGATGAGCTCCTTCTTGCGCCCCTGCACCCGCAGCGCGCCGTCCTCGCCGATGCGCCCCAGGTCGCCCGTGCGCAGCCACGCGCCGTCCTCGCTGAAGGCGGCGCGCGTCTCTTCCGGGCGGCCGTGGTAGCCGCTGAAGGTCAGGGCGTTGCGGCGGATGAGGATCTCGCCGTCCTCCGCGATCCGCATCTCCGTCCCCACCATCGGCGGGCCGGCGGTGTCGAATCTGTAGCGGGCGGGGCGGTTGAAGGCGGCGCACAGGTGCTCCGTCAGCCCGTATCCGCCCAGCACGGTAATCCCCAGCGCGTCCAGGTACTCGCTGACGTCCGTCGGCAGGGTGGCGCCGCCGCTGGTGGCCAGCCGCGCCCCGCCGAACATCCCCCGCGCCCGCTCCAGCAGCGGCGCGCCCGTCGTCATCCACGCTTCCTCCAGCGCCGCCGGAACGGGCTGGCCGCCGCGGATGAGCCGCGAGCGCTCGCGCCCCAGCTCCAGCGTCCGCTCCCAGCGCGCGCGCTCCTCGCCCTCCGCCGCCGCCTGCTCGCGCCGCAGCGCCTCCGCCGCCTTCTCGTAGAAGCGCGGCAAGCCGCCGAAGAGCGTGGGGCGAAAGGCGCGCGCCGCCTGCCAGACGCGGGCGTGGTCCGCCACCAGCCCCGCCGTCATCCCCACCAGGAT
>DASQBH010000419.1:0-7393 GCA_035635315.1 Longimicrobium sp. | reverse complement strand
GGTGCGGGGGTCCAGCTTGCCCGTGGGCGTCTGCGGCAGCGCGTCCAGCCGCACGAACGCGCCCGGCACCATGTACTCCGGCAGGCGCTGCCGCAGGTGCTCGCGCAGCGCGTCCGTCCCGGCCTCCCCCACCACGTAGGCCACCAGCCGCCGGTCGCCCGGCACGTCCTCGCGCACCGTCACCAGGCAGCCGGAGACGGACTCGTGACGCCGCAGCGCCGCCTCGATCTCCCCCAGCTCCACCCGGAAGCCGTGGACCTTCACCTGGCTGTCCGTCCGCCCCAGGATCAGCAGGTTGCCGCCCTGCAGCCAGCGCGCGCGGTCGCCCGTGCGGTACATCCGCGCCCCGGCCTCCGCGAACGGGTCGGGGACGAACTTCTCCGCGCTCAGCCCCGGCCGCCCCAGGTAGCCGCGCGCCACCCCCGCGCCCCCGATGTACAGCTCGCCGGGAAGCCCCGCCGGCACCGGCTCCCCGTGCGCGTCCAGCACGTAGAAGCGGGTGTTCTGGATCGGTCCGCCCACGGGGACGGGCCCCTCGCGGTGCAGCCAGGGGGGAAGGACGTACGCCGAGCAGCCCACCACCGTCTCCGTGGGCCCGTACTCGTTCATCAGCCGCACCTCCGGCGCGTGGTCCTGCCAGAAGACGGTCGGCTCGGCGGGGAGGAAGTCGGCGCCCACCACCAGCGTGCGCGCGGCCCTCCGCGCTTCTTCCGGCGTGAGCAGCGGCGTCAGCAGCGACAGGTGCGTGGGGGTGATCTTGATCAGCCCGAAGCCGGGCCCCTCGCGGAGCGCGTCCGCCAGCGCCTCCACGGGCGCCTCCTCCGGCAGCATGCGCACGGGGAGCCCCGCGAAGAGCGGAAGGAGGTTGGTGATGGTGAGGTCCACCGCCATCGACGAGAAGACGGGCGCCCCGCTCCCCCGGTCCGCCCCGTAGGCGCGGATCCCCCAGTCGATGTAGTTGCACACGCCCCGGTGGTGCATGGCGACGCCCTTGGGCCGCCCCGTGCTCCCCGAGGTGTAGATGACGTACGCCAGGTTCTCCGCCGTCACCCCCGTCTCCGGCGCGCCGGCGTCCTCCTCCGCGATCCGCTCCCATTCCCGGTCGATGGCGACGACGCGCACGCCGTCCGCCACCGGGAGCCCCGCGCGCAGCCGCTCCTGCGTCAGCAGCACGGCGACCGCGGAATCCGCCAGCACGTACCCGTTGCGCTCCGCCGGGTGGGCGGAGTCGACGGGGACGTAGGCGCCGCCCGCCTTCATCACCCCCAGGATGGCGACCATCAGCTCCAGGCCGCGCTCCATGCACAGCCCCACCCGTACCTCCGGCCCCACCCCCAGGCGCACCAGATGGCGCGCCAGCCGGTTGGCCCGGTCGTCCAGCTCCCCGTAGGTCAGCGAGCCGCCGGCGGAGACGACGGCCACCGCGTCGGGGGTCCGCGCCGCCTGGGCCTGGAAGAGCTGGTGGATGCAGCGGTCCGCGGGATACGCCGCCTCCGTGCGGTTCCACTCCCGCAGCACCGCGTGGCGCTCCGCCGGGTCCAGCAGGGCGATCCGCGACAGGGGGCGGTCGGGGTCGTCCACCACCTGCTCCAGCACGCGCCCCAGGTGCCCCAGCATCCGCTCCGCGGTGCCGCGGTCAAAGAGGTCGGTGCTGTACTCCAGCCCCCCCTGCAGCCCCTCCGGCCCGGCGGCGAACGCCAGGGAGAGGTCGAACTTGGCCGAGTCCAGCGCCACGTCCGCGGCCCGCGACCGCAGCCCCGGGAGCGCGTCCGCGGCGTCGTCGGTGTTCTGCAGCAGGAACATCACCTGGAAGAGCGCCGAGTGGCTCAGCGACCGCTCCGGCTGCAGCGCCTCCACCAGCCGCTCGAAGGGCACGTCCTGGTGCTCGTACGCGCCCAGCGTGGTCTCGCGCACCCGCCGCAGCACCTCGCGGAAGGCGGGGTCGCCGGACAGGTCCGTCCGCAGCACCAGCGTGTTGACGAAGAAGCCGATCAGCCCCTCCGTCTCGCGCCGCGTCCGCCCCGCGATCGGGGTGCCCACGACGACGTCGTCGCTGCCGGCGTACCGCCCCAGGAGCACCTGGAAGGCGGCCAGCAGCACCATGTACAGCGTGGCCCCCTCCGCCCGGGCCAGCGCCTGCAGCCGGTCCAGGAGCGCGGGGGGATACGCCACCCCCGTGCGCGCCCCGCGGTACCGCTGCACGGCGCGGCGCGGGCGGTCGGTGGGCAGCTCCAGCAGCGCCGGCGCACCGGCCAGCCGCTCCGTCCACCACGCCAGCCGCCGGTCCATGGCCTCGCCGCGCAGGTGCTCGCGCTGCCACGCCGCGTAGTCCGCGTACTGCACCGGCAGCTCCGCCAGCGGCGACTCGCCCCCCTCCCGGTACGCCGCGTAGAGCGCCGACAGCTCGCGGAACCAGATCCCCAGGCTCCACCCGTCGGTGACCACGTGGTGCATGCACACCAGCAGCACGTGCTCCTCCGCCCCCAGCCGCAGCAGCCGGGCGCGGAAGACCGGCCCCCGCAGCAGGTCGAACGGCCGGGCGGCCTCGCGCGCGGCGGCGCGCTCCGCCTCCGCGGCGCGCGCGTCGGCGTCCAGCCCCGACAGGTCGTCCACGGGGAGCGCGAAGCCCGTGAACGGCGTGACGACCTGCACGGGGCCCCCGTCGTGCTCCGGGAAGACCGTCCGCAGCGCCCCGTGGCGGCAGACGATCTCGCCCAGGGCACGCTCCAGCGCCCGCGCGTGCAGGGGTCCGTCCAGCCGCACGGCCCAGGGATGGTTGTAGAAGGTGCTCTCCGGCTCCATGCGGTGCAGGAACCAGAGCCGCTCCTGGCCGAACGAGAGCGGCAGCGGGCCGGTGCGCTCCAGGGGCACCACCGGCGGCAGCACGGCCGTCTCCGCGCGGCGCAGGGCCTCCACCCGCTCCGCCAGCGCGGCCACCGTGGGCGCCTCGAAGAGCGTGCGCAGGGGCAGTTCCACGCCGAAGGCGTCGCGGATGCGCGCGGCGGCCTGCGTGGCGCGCAGCGAGTGCCCGCCCAGCTCGAAGAAGTCGTCCTCCGCGCCCACCCGGCGGACGCCCAGCACCTCGCACCAGATCCCCGCCAGCACCTCTTCTACGGGGGTGCGGGGCGCCAGGTACCCGTCGCCCGGGGCCGCGCCGGCGGCGTCGGGCGCGGGGAGGGCGGCGCGGTCCAGCTTGCCGTTGGCGGTCAGGGGCAGGCGGTCCAGAACGACGACGGCGCCCGGTACCATGTACTCCGGCAGCAGCCGCCGGAGCGTGTCGCGCAGCGCCGCGGGCACCGGCGCGGCGCCGTCCGCGGCCACCACGTACGCCACCAGCGCAGCGTCCTCGCCCCCGCCGCGCACCACCACCGCGGCGGCCGAGACGCCCGGCTGGGCCAGGAGGACGGACTCCACCTCCCCCGGCTCGATGCGGAAGCCGCGGACCTTGACCTGCTGGTCGATGCGGCCCAGGTACTCCAGGACGGCGGTGCGTGAGTGCGCGGGTGCGTCCGTGCGGGAGTCCGCGGATCCCGGACGCACGTCCGCCCGCTCCTCCCGCCAGCGCGCCCGGTCGCCCGAGCGGTACAGCCGCGCGCCCGGCTCGCCGCCGAACGGGTCGGGGACGAAGCGCTCCGCCGTGAGCCCCGGCCGCCCCAGGTAGCCGCGGGCCAGCCCCGCCCCGCCCACGTGCAGCTCGCCGGGGATGCCGGCGGGGAGCGGGTTCCCCGCCGTGTCCAGCACGTACGCCCGGAGGTCGGGCAGGGGCACGCCCACGCCGCTCCCCGCGCGCGCCTCGCGCAGCTCCGCGCCGGTCACGGCGTGCCAGGTCACGTGGACGGTGGTCTCCGTGATCCCGTACATGTTCACCAGCCGCGGGCGCGCGGGGCCGTAGCGGTCCAGCCACCCCCGCAGCGACTCGTACTGCAGCGCCTCGCCGCCGAACACCACCGTGCGCAGCGCGTCCAGGGGCTCGGCGCACTGCGCGTCCGCCCGCGCCAGGGCGCGGAAGGCGGAGGGGGTCTGGCTGAGCACCGTCACGCGCTCGCCCGCCAGCAGGGCGCGGAACGCC
This sequence comes from Longimicrobium sp., assembly GCA_035635315.1. Lineage (GTDB taxonomy): Bacteria > Gemmatimonadota > Gemmatimonadetes > Longimicrobiales > Longimicrobiaceae > Longimicrobium. The sequence continues at coordinate 3,324 of DASQBH010000419.1, read as the reverse complement.
GCGGGGTCGCGCGACACCTCCCACGGCACCACCACCAGGCGGCCGCCGAACAGCAGCGCCCCCCACAGCTCCCAGACGCTGAAGTCGAACGCGCAGGAGTGAAAGAGCGTCCACACGTCCTCCGCGCCGAACCCGAAGGCGGGGTGCGTGGCCTGGAACAGGCGCAGCACGTTGGCGTGGGTCACGCCCACGCCCTTGGGCAGCCCGGTGGAGCCGGAGGTGTAGATGACGTACGCCAGGCTGGCGGGGTCCGCCGCGGCCGGCGCGGCGTCCGGCGCCGCGCCCTCCTCCGCGGGCCCGTCCAGGGCCACCACGGCGACCTCGCCGCCGGGGACGCGGTCCTCCAGGCCGGGGCCGGCCAGGAGCACGCGGATGCCGGCGTCGCGCGCCATGTACGCCAGCCGCTCCGGCGGGTACGCCGGGTCCAGCGGCACGTAGGCGCCGCCCGCCTTGAGGATGGCCAGGATCCCGGCCACCAGCCCCGCGGAGCGCTCGGCGCACAGCCCCACCCGCGCCTCGGGCCCCACGCCCAGCGCGCGAAGGCGCCGCGCCAGCCCGTCGGCGCGCGCGTTGAGCGCGGCGTAGGTGAGCGACTCGCCGCCATGGGTCAGCGCCACGTCGTCCGGGCGCGCCGCGGCGCGGGCCTCGAATCGGCCGTGCAGGGTGCCGGAGACGGGGAAGCGCTCCCCCGCCCCACTCCACCCCCGCACCAGCACCTCGCGCTCGGCCGCGGTGGCCAGCGGCAGGGCGGCGACGGGGCGCGCGGGGTCGGCGGCCACGGCGTTCAGCAGCACCTCCAGGTGCTGCGCCATGCGCACCACCGTCGCCCGGTCGAAGAGGTCGGTGGCGTACTCCATCGCCCCCTCCAGCCCGTCGTCGCGGCGGGCCAGGAAGAGGGCCAGGTCGAACTTGGCCGTGGTGGCGTCCGAGGAGACGCTGCTGGCCCGCACCCCGGGGAGCGGCTGCTGGTCGGCCGCCAGGTTCTGCAGGGCGAAGAACACCTGGAAGAGGGGGTTGTGGCCCAGGCTGCGCTCCGGCTGCAGCTCCTCCACCAGGCTTTCGAACGGCGCGTCCTGGTGCTCGTAGGCACCCAGGGTGGTCCGGCGCACCCGCCGCAGCACCTCGCGAAAGTCCGGCCCGCCGGACAGGTCCGTCCGCAGCACCAGCGTGCTGACGAAGAAGCCGACCAGCCCCTCCAGCTCCCTGCGGGTGCGCCCGGCGGCGGGGCTCCCCACCACCACGTCGTCGCTGCCGGCGTAGCGGCCCAGCAGCACCTGCCAGGCGCCCAGCAGCAGCATGTACAGCGTCACCCCCTCGCGCAGCGCCAGCGCGTCCAGCCGCTCCAGCAGGTCGCCGGGAAGGCGGAAGGAGATGTTGGCCCCGCGGTACGTCTGCACCGCCGGGCGGGGGCGGTCGGTGGGCAGCTCCAGCAGCGCCGGCGCCCCGGCCAGGTGCTCGCGCCACCACGCCACCTGCCGCTCCAGCACCTCGCCGCGCAGGTGCTGGCGCTGCCACACGGCGTAGTCGGCGTACTGCAGGACGGGCTCGGCCAGCGGCGACTCGCGCCCGTCGCCGTACGCCTCGTACAGGGCCGCCATCTCGCCGCACATCACCCCCAGGCTCCACCCGTCGGTGACGATGTGGTGCATCCGCAGCAGCAGCATGTGGTCGTCCGGCGCCAGCCGCAGCAGCCGCGCGCGAAAGAGCGGGCCCGCCGCCAGGTCGAACGGCAGCGCGCCCTCGGCCCGCATGCGGCGCACGGCCTCCGCCTCGCGCTCGGTCCCCGGCAGCCCCGCCACCTCGTCGATGGCGAGGGAGAAGCCGGTGAAGGGCTCGATGCGCTGCACGGGAAGCCCGTCGCGCTCGGGGAAGGTGGTGCGAAGCGGCTCGTGCCGCCGCACCAGCTCCGCCAGGACGCGCTCCAGCCGCGGCACGTCCAGGGGGCCCCTCAGGCGCAGCCCCCAGGGGTGGTTGTACGAGGTGCTCTCCGGCTGCAGCCGCTGCAGGAACCACAGCCGCTCCTGGCCAAAGGAGAGCGGCATCTCCGCGGTGCGCGGCACGGGCACCACCGGCGGCAGCACCGGCAGGTCCACCCGCAGCAGCGCTTCAAGGCGGTCCGCCAGCTCCGCCACCGATGGCCCGTCGAACAGCGCGCGCAGGGGCATGGCCACGCCGAACACCTCGCGGATGCGCGCCATCACCAGCGTGGCGAGGAGCGAGTGGCCGCCCAGCTCGAAGAAGCTGTCCTGCATCCCCACCCGCCGCACCTCCAGCACCTCGCACCAGATCGCCGCCAGCATCTCCTCCACCGGCGTACGCGGGGCCACGTACCCGTCGTCGGCCTCGCCGCCGGCCCCGGCGGCGTCGGGGGCGGGGAGGGCGGCGCGGTCCAGCTTGCCGTTGGGGGTCAGCGGCAGCGACTGCAGCAGCACCACGGCGGAGGGCACCATGTACTCCGGCAGCCGCGCGGCCGCGTGCTCGCGCAGCTCCGCCAGCAGGTGTGCGCGGTCCGTCCACCGCGCCGGGACTTCCGCCCGCGGCGCGGCGGCCGCGCGCCCGTCGCGCCACCCCGGCCGCACCGCGTACACGTTGTACAGCGCCGTGCCGTTGAGCGCCTCGTCCTGCTCCGTCGCGCTGTGGAAGCCGTGCCGGGCCAGCAGGTCGCGCACGCGGGCCAGGCGGCCCCCGGTGTCGTGCACCTCCACCACCACCTGTCCCACCCTGGCCCAGTCCGCCTCGCCCAGCCCCAGCAGCACGTCCTCCTCGCTCTTCTCCACGTCCACCTTGAGCAGGTCGATGCGCGTCACGCCCTGCTCGCGGATGACGTCGGAGAGGGTGGATACGGGGCGGATGAAGCGCTCGGAGGCCAGCCGCAGGTCCAGCAGCTCGTCCAGCCCCCCGTCGTCGCCGTTCTCCGCCAGCTGGTTGCGCAGGAACGACTTCACCACCTCGCGCTCCTGGGCCTCGTCACCCAGGCGCCCGGAGAGCACGGAGGCGTGCGGGTAGTAGGTGAAGGTCTCGGTGCCCGCGCGGCTGGAGAGGGCGCAGTCGAAGAGCCGTGCATCCACCCCGTGCAGCTCCGTGTTGCCGCGCAGCACCTGGAAGACGGGGGGGATCGGCTCGAAGGCGTAGACGGTGACGTCCGCCGCCTGGCGCCCCGCGAACAGGGTGAACAGGCCGATGTTGGCGCCCACGTCGAAGACGCAGTCGCCGTCCTGCAGGGTGACGCCGCCGCGCAGGTAGCCGCGCCGCTCGAAGATCTCGCGGTACAGGAAATCCGTCTCGGGCGCGTTCAGGTGGAACACCTCGGAGCCGTCGGGGAGC
>DASQBH010000418.1:0-3708 GCA_035635315.1 Longimicrobium sp. | reverse complement strand
GGGAACGGGTACCAGTCCGCCGTCATCCCGTCGCGGCTGGTGACGGCGCGCAGGGCGCACACGTTCTCGTAGGTCCGCTCGTCCCCCATCACCCCCACGCTGCGGACGGGGAGGAGCACGGCAAAGGCCTGCCAGATCTGGTCGTACAGGTCCGCCGAGCGAATCTCTTCCAGGTAGATGGCGTCCGCCTGGCGCAGGATGGCCAGCTCGCGCTCGTCCACGGCGCCCAGTACGCGGATGGCCAGGCCGGGGCCGGGAAACGGGTGCCGCCCCACCATCTCTTCCGGCAGCCCCAGCTCGCGCCCCACCTGCCGCACCTCGTCCTTGAACAGCTCGCGCAGCGGCTCGATCAGCGCGAACCGCATCTCCTCCTTCAACCCGCCCACGTTGTGGTGCGTCTTGATGGTGGCGGACGGCCCCTTGACCGACAGCGACTCGATCACGTCCGGGTACAGCGTCCCCTGCACCAGGTACTTCGCGTCGCCCCCGATGCGGTCGGACGCCTCCTCGAACACGTCGATGAAGGTGTTGCCGATGATCTTGCGCTTCTTTTCGGGATCCTCGACGCCGCGCAGCCGCTCCAGGAAGAGCGCGGACGCGTCCACCACCTCCAGCCGGATCCCCAGGTGCGCGCGAAAGGTGCGCTCCACGCTCTCGCGCTCGCCCTGCCGCAGCAGCCCGGTGTCGACGAAGATGCAGGTGAGCTGGTCGCCGATGGCGCGGTGGACGAGCGACGCAGCCACGGACGAGTCCACCCCGCCGGAAAGCCCGCAGATCACGCGGTCGGTGCCGACGAGCGCGCGGATCTTCTCGATCTCCGTCTCGATGTACGACCCAGCCGTCCACGTCGGCTCGCAGCCGCAGATGCGGAAAAGAAAGTTGCCGATGATGTCGGCGCCACGGACGGTGTGCGCCACCTCCAGGTGAAACTGCACGCCGTAGATGGGCCGGTCCTCCGCCGCGAACGCCGCCCAGGGCAGCCCCTCCGTGGTCGCCAGCAGCCGGTACCCGGGCGGCGGCTGAACCACGTGGTCGCCGTGGCTCATCCACACCTGCGTCCGCTCGCCGGGGGTAAAGCCGTCGAACAGCCCGGTCGCATCTTCCACCGTTACCTGCGCGCGGCCGTACTCCCGCTTGCCGCGCTCCACCACGCCACCCTCCAGGTGGGTGATGAGCTGCATCCCGTAGCACACGCCCAGGACGGGGATCCCCATCCGCAGCAGCTCCGGGTCCGACGTCGGCACGTCTTCGTCGTAGACGGACGAGGGGCCGCCGGAGAGGATGATCCCTTTCGGCCCCCACTCGCGGATCCACTCCAGCGAGCGGGTGTGCGGCTGGATCTCGCAGTAGACCCGCTCTTCGCGAATGCGCCGCGCGATGAGCTGCGTGAACTGCGAGCCGTAGTCGATGATCAGGATGCGATTCGAATCCACTGCGCCGTCCGCGTTCCGGGGGGAGAGAAAGCGCGGGAATGTACGCCCCCGCGGGGTGCGCGAAAAGGTGGGGCGGATGCGTCCCTGCCGGGGCGCCGCCGACACAGCGGAACGGCGGCCCATCCGCATTGCGGAGACGGACGCGATCGCACAGAATTCGTGTGGGGAAAAGCCTGATCGCGAACGCCGGGAGGACCGTCCACATCCGTTTCTCGCGGCACCTTTTCTGCGTCGGGAATTTTCCTGGCGAATGGGATCATCCGTCAGCCCGCCAGGCCGCGTCCGTCGCCGCCTTTCCGGCCGACCCACGCTCCATGTTCAGCCGCCCGAATTCGTAGAAGGCGCGCCGCCACCGGTACGCCCGCAGTCCGCAGTCTTTCAGATCCGCGGTAGTCAAAGATGCTGTCCCTGCGCCGCCGTTCCGTCGCGCCGTTCCTCGCCTGCGTGCTCATCGCCGGCGCCGCCTGCAACGACTTTGGCCGCGAGGCCGGGCGCGAGCTCAAGCTCGCCTCGTCGCTGGTCGCGGAGAGCGCGCCCGCGGCGCCGATGCAGCCGCCCGCTCCGCCACCCCCGCCGCGTCCCCGCGACGCGGCGCCGCCCATCATCCGCGGCATCTACGTAAGCTCGTACGCCATGGGCAACCCCGTGAAGCGCGCGGAGCTGCTGGCGCTGGCCGACACCACGGAGATCAACACCTTCGTGGTTGACGTCAAGGACGAGGACGGCGTCCGCTTTCCCAGCCAGGTGGCCGTGGCGCGGCAGGCGGCGCACGAGCGCAGCATCCCCGTGCGCGACCTCGGGGCCGTCGCCGACACGCTGCGGGCGCACGGCATCCACCCCATCGCCCGCGTCGTCGTCTTCAAGGACCCGCGGCTCTCGCGCCTCAAGCCCGAGTGGAGCATCCGCAACCCCGACGGGTCGGTCTGGCGCGACCGGCAGGGGCTGAGCTGGGTGAGCCCGTGGGACCGCGACGTGTGGGAGATGAACATCGCCGTGGCCGAGGAGGCGGTGCGCGCGGGGTTCCGCGAGATCCAGTTCGACTACGTGCGCTTTCCCGAGCAGTACCGCAGCCTCCCCACGCAGGTGCATCCGGAGGCCGATCCCGCCGGCAACCGCACGGACGCCATCGCCGGGTTCCTGGCCGCCGCGCGCGAGCGGCTGCACCCGCTGGGCGCCACGGTGACGGCGGACGTGTTCGGGCTGTCGATGAACGAGTCGCGCGACGTGGGGATCGGGCAGCAGTGGGAGCGCATCAGCGCGGGTACGGACGCGGTGCTGCCGATGGTCTACCCGTCGCACTACTTTCCCACCCACCTGGCGGGGATCCGCCGGCCCAACCGCATGCCGTACGAGACGGTGCTGGCGTCGGTGGGGATGGGCGTGGTGCGCAACGAGCGGCTGCGCGCGGCGGGGGTGGAGCCGGCGCGCATCATCCCGTGGATCCAGGCGTTCACGGCCACCTGGAACGACCGCGGCTTTCCGTACCGCGCGCAGCAGGCCCGCGACCAGATCCGCGCGCTGTACGACCTGGGGATCGAGGACTGGATCTTCTGGCACCCGGGAAGCAACTACGGGCAGATCGCCGGCGCCTTTGCCCGCGAGACGGCGCCCGAAGCGCGCCCCGCGCCCACGCCCGCCGCGGTGACCGCCACGGTGGACCGGCTGGACCGCGAAGGCGCGGCCGCCGAACGCGAGCGGCTGGCGGCCGGGAAGTAGCCCTCCGGATCGACGCCGAACGACGAACGCCTCCGGCACCGTGCCGGAGGCGTTCTTTTCGTTTGCCGGGGCCTCGCGTCTCATACGGATCCGGAAAAAGATCACGGATGTGACATCCCGCCATTCGTCCGTACACATCGTTTTTGCGCATTCGGTCTCAGTCGCACTCGTGCACGGCCTTCACGGTCTGGAACTCGATCGGCAGGGGGGTCCGTGGCAGCTTGACCACGTCCACCGGCTCCGTAAAGGCGGCGGTGGTGAAGCACGCTTTTCCGGGGGACGTCTCGACCACGCGCACGACGACGCGATCCGCCTGCGCGGCCGCCTGCTTCACCTGGATGTGATGTCCGCCGTTGGGGCGCGAGCCCATCGCCGCCACCAGCACCACTTCCCGCTCGAAGTCCACCGCGGGCGCCGCCGGCACGGGGCTGTGCCCCTCCCACACACGGCGCCACGCGGTCTCCCACTCCGCCTGGCCCGTCACCACCAGCCGCGCCTGCTCGCCGAACCCCGAGTTGTGGGGCGGAAAGTACTCCTGCAGCCGGATGAGCTGCACCGG
>DASQBH010000417.1:0-6369 GCA_035635315.1 Longimicrobium sp. | reverse complement strand
ACCATCCCGCTCCACTGCATCCGAAACGCACCGCCGCCTGCCCCACACTCAACCTCCCCCGGCAGTTTCGGGGGAGGTGGGCCGGTGGTGCCGGCCCGGAGGGGGCCCGCGCCGCGCCTCCCGAAGCGCCGTATCCCCTTGTCCCCTTGTCCCCTTGTCCCCTCGTCCCTCCCTACCCGTTCAGCCGCATCACCCAGCGGTACGCCTGGATCTGGTCGCGCTCGAAGCCGTCCACACACCCCCACAGGTACAGCTGGAACACGCGGTACGCCGCCTTGCCCCAGCGCGTTTCGATCTGCTCGCGGTGCTGGTCCAGGTTGCGGGCCCAGTGCAGGGTGGTAAGGCCGTAGTTCTCGCGGTCGTTCAGCACCGTCTCGATCTCGAACGGGCTGCGCGCCACCTCGCGCAGGTAGTCGTGCAGGCACAGCGGCGTGCCGTTGCCGCGAAAGACGTAGCGCTCGAAGAAGGTGCTCACGTCGTACTTCTGCCGCGTGGCGCTCGCGTCCAGGCAGATGCGGCCGCCGGGCTTGAGCAGCCGCGCGTAGTGCTTGAGCGTCTCACCGTAGTTGGGCAGGTGCTCCGTCACGCCCAGGTTCACGATGGCGTCGTACCGCTCCGTGGGCTGGTGCTCCCACAGGTGCTCGCGGCGCACCTCGCACGGCAGCTGCTCGCCGTGGATGAGCGCGTTGATGAACGCCTCCGACTCGCGCGAGATGGTCAGGCTGGTGACGCGGACGCCCTGTTGCCCGGCGTACTGCGTGAAGGCGCCCCATCCGCCCCCAACGTCCAGCACGCGGTCCCCCGGCTTTGCCCCGATGGAGTCCAGCGCGAAGTCCAGCTTGCGGGTGATGGCGTCTTCCAGCGCCTCATCCGCGTGGGCAAAGACGCCCTGCGAGTAGCAGCGGTGGCGGCCGTCCAGAAAGAGGAGGTAGAACTCCGGCTCGCGGTCGTAGTGCTCGGCGATGAAGGCGCGGTCGCTGGACACCTGCCCCACCAGGAGGGGCCGGACGAAGCGCATTACCGAGCGCAGGGGGTGCCGGTCGCTGAACATGTGGCGCACCGCCAGCAGCGGCTTGATCTCGCCGACCACGTCCAGCGCGCCGTTGAGGTACGCTTCGCATACCGCCAGCGCGTCCATCGTGGCCAGGGCGGCGGCGCCGCGGCGGTCGTTCACCACCACGGTGGCCGCCGGGTCGCCGCGGCCGAACACGGCGGGGTCTCCGCCGGGCAGCTGCAGCGCGAACGACGGCGCGCCGTGCGCGCCCACTCCCTCGTACCCCCTCCGTACCATCCGCACCACCCGGTCGAACGACTGCATCTGCGCCTCCGCCGCTGACGTTCAGGGCCGCTTCAGCCCGCTGCCTGGTCTCGACCTCCCTTTCTCGTTTGGGTCCCGCTATTCCCTATTCCCTATTCCCGATCATTCCTTATTCCCGACGCCCCCCGCCCGGCCGCTCCGCCCACGCGGCCACCGCCTCGCGCGCGTAGGCGTACCCCACCTCCGAGATCTCCTGCATCTGCTCGAACGCCATCAGCGCGAACGGCTCGATGGGCGGGCGCAGGCAGAAGTCCGCCTTGCCGATCGCCTCCTTCTCGCGCCAGCTGCTGTGGAGAAGCGACGAGCGCATCGCCATCTCCATGATCCCCGGAAAGGGGCGCGCGGCGGACGCGCCGCGCCGGAACCGGTTGCGCAGCACGTCCCAGGCGCTGGGAACGCGGTCCGCCGTAAAGCTGGCGTCCTCCTCCAGCGACACCTCCGACGCCACCACCACCCCCACCCCCTGCTCGCGCATCACGTCCGCGGGGAGGTTGTTGAGCAGCGCGCCGTCCACCAGCAGGTGGTTGCCCTCCAGCACCGGCGGGGCGAACACGGGGATGGAGGCGCTGGCCAGCACGTACTTTCGCAGCAGCCCCGTGCGGTGGACCATCATCTCCGCCGTCGTCAGGTTGCTGGTGATGGCAAAGTACGGCGTCCACAGGTCCTCGATCTCCGTGTCGCCGTACACACGCTCGCCGCAGATGCCGGCCAGGCGGTTGTCGACCAGGGAGACCAGGGGAAGGGTGAGCTGCTTCTGCGGGCGCCACTCCAGGTAGATGCGGCGGTTCCACGCCAGCAGGTCGTCCGGCGCGATCCCCAGCGCGTACTGCGCCGCCACCCCCGCACCCATGCTGGTGCCGCCGATGTAGTCGATCGGCACGCCCGCCTCCACCAGGGCGCGGATGACGCCGATGTGCGCGAACCCGCGCGCCCCGCCGCCCCCCAGGACGACGCCCACCGCCCGTCCCGCCAGCATCCTCCCTAGCCGCGCGAAGTCGCCCGCGCCGTCCCAGCGCAGGTGCACGTGCTCGCGCACCTGCCGCCCCGCCAGCCACCGCCGCGTCCCGCTGGGCCTCTTGCTTCCGTCCGGGTGGACGATGACCAGCACCTCGTGCGCGTCGGTGGAGCGGTCCTCCATCCGGGCCAGCTGCGCCTCCACCGGGCCCGGCCCCGGGTCCTCGTCCGAGCGGGCGAGCAGGATGACGCGGTCCGCCTGGCGCATGCAGCGGCGGGTCCAGGCGCTGGCGCCCTCGTCCGCCTGGTACAGGACGAAGCGGTGGTCCACCTCGCGCGCCTCCAGCCAGGCGAGCAGGCGCGCGGTGTCGGGCGCGTCGCCCCAGGACTGCGCGATGCCGGCCTCCGCCATCCGCCGCTCCGTCTCCGCCGCCGTCAGGTGCAGCGTGGGGCCGTGCTCCGCCAGCGCGGCGGCCAGCCGGTCGCAGAACGCGGCCACCGGCGCGCCGGGGCTGGCGGCGACCACGGCCACGTTGGTCACCCGCGCCACCGTCCCCTCCGCCGACCCGCGGTTCACGCGGTCCACCACCAGCCGGGTGACGTGGCGCAGCGTCTGGGGGCGGCGCGCGACCAGCGCTTCGAACTCCGCGTTCTCCAGGGCCACCAGCACGGAGTCGCGCACCGCCTCCACCCGCTCGCCGCGCGGCTCGCAGCCAAAGAAGGAGAGCTCGCCCACGATCTCGCCGCGCGCGGCCTCACCCAGCACGCGGGTGCCGCCCTTCTCGATGCGCACGGTGCGCATGCGGCCGCTGATGACCAGGTAGAGCGCGCCGCCCATCTCGTTCTGCTCAAAGAGCAGCTCGCCGCGGCGCCGGTGGATCCACTCCGCCATGCGGGCCAGGTCGTCCAGCAGCGCGCGGTCCATGACGCCGAAGACGGCGTGCAGCCGGCAGAGCAGCTGCTGCCGCTGGATGCGCACCCACACCCGCTGCAGCTGCGGAAAGCGCCGGGCCAGCGCATCGCGGTCCGCGTCCGCCACGCGGGCCAGGTCCACGTCGGTGGCGGCGCGCACCTCCACGGTGCCGCGGCTGCCGGCCAGCACCTGCAGCTCGTCCACCGCCTCGCCGGGCTCCATCCTCCGCAGCAGCGTCTCTTCCCCGTCCGGCAGGCGCTCCACGACGTGCATCTCGCCGGAAAGGAGCAGGTACAGCGCGGGCTCGGCGCTCCCGGTGCGGAACAGCGTCTCGCCCGCGGCCAGCCGCACGGGACGCATGGCGGCCGCCAGCGCGTCCGCCGCATCGGCCTGCAGCCCGCCGAAGTGGGTGGCGAGCTGCGCGTGAAAATCGGGAGAAAGCACCACGGGTTCCGGCATGGGATCACGTCCGGCGGAACGGGGGGAAGGCCGGTCCAATGTAGGTGGCACACGGGAGCGAGGGCAAGGATGTGCTACATATGCCCCGAAGTGCGCGTTGGAACGATGGTGCGGATTTTCGATGCGGATGCAGCACGCGGATCGGCCGCTGACCGCGCCGTCCGTTGAGGATAGAGTTGTCATCCGTCCAGACCTGTCGTTCCGCAGCCGGGTTGCGGATGCAAGCCACGGCATCCAGGTCTGTCATTCCGAAGGAGGCGCCGCGGGGAACCGCGCGGCTGATGAAAGCCGCTACGCGTCGAATACCGGATCCGCAAAAAGATTTCGGATACGGATTCGGCCGAACGGTGTCATCCTGAGGGAGGCGCGTCCCATGTCTGTCCGGAGACGCGAACGCCCGTGCGCCGACCGAAGGATCTTTACGATGGGCGCATGGTCCTGTCGGCTACGTTGGATTCCGCGCGAGAAGCCGCCCGTTCCCGATAAAGATTCTTCGGTCGGCGCACAGGCGTTCATGCGAGGAGACGGTTACACGCGGCGCCTCCCTCAGAATGACACCGATCGTCCCAATCCAGTGCCTGTCGTACTTCGGTGTGAGGCCAATTGTTTTTGCGCACCTGGTACGATACCGGTTCTCACGGTTGCTGTGCACTCGGAGTTTCACTGCGGGATCTCACGCGGAGAGCGCGGAGGACACGGAGGACAGAAGAGAACGGTGGTTCTCCGCGTCCTCCGCCCCCTCTGCGTGAGACGCCGTTCCAGGCCCGGATGCACATGGAATCAGCATGAACGGGATTGGTATGATTGCACACGGGATCCAGGGGATGGCATCAACCGTCATCCTCGGCCTCATCCTCGGCCTCGCAGGCGCGCTGGATGGCGAGGTAGCGTATGATGCCGACGAACAGCCCGCCCAGCCCCATCACCGTCGCACCCACCAGCGACGCTCCCGCCGCCGCCGCGCCGGCCACGGACGCGACAACCCACCCCGCCAGCATGCCGAAGACCGCTCCGCCACACCCCAGGCTGACCACATCGACCGCCTGCGGCGGGGGTAGCGTTTCGGGGATGCCCAACTCGGCGAGGCTCTTTGGCGGGCCGCGCAGGATCTCGCGCGCGGAGCGGCCGCCCGGCCACTGCGTCGGCTTTCGCGACAGCGAATCGGGTCTGGTGGCGGCGGGACGGAACGAAGCAGCGGCCGAGGGATCGGGACGAGGGGAGGGCGTGGGATCGTGACGAGGGGAGGGCGTGGGATCGTGACGAGGGGAGGGTGCGGGATCGGGAGCAGGAGGCGCGAGCGGGCGGGGTGCCGGCGGAGCCTCTCCTGAAAGCGCGGCCACGTACCGCCCGTACATCACGAAGCCCAGGACCAGCCCCACGATGACGCCGGCTTTCCCGAACTGCAGCGGAGTCTCGGGGACGGTGCCGCGCCCGTACGACAGGTACAGGTACCCCGTCGCGATCCCCATCAACCCGCCTCCGACGGCCATGACCAGCATGAGCAGGAGCATCGCGAAGATGCGCCCCGACAGGTCATCCGGATCCGGTCGCCTCCTGACCGCCATCACCTCCTCGCGCGGAGGAGCGCAGCGGGGGCACACCGGGCCATCCAGCCAGCCGATCTTCCGGCTGTGAAAGCGGCACCAGGGGCGCAGCCGGATCTCGCACGGCGGGCAGACGTCGCCTACGGATGCATCGTACTCCGCGGCGCAGCCGGGGCAGCGGCGTACGACATCGCGGGTGCCGACGAGTTGCTCCGTCATGCTTCCGGGGGAGGGTTGCGGAGGGTCGTGAGGTAGTGCGCGCAGGACAACACGCCGGCCAGCGCGCCAACGACGGCCCCGCCCACGGCGCACTGGACCGCGGTATCGGGAAGGATGCCGCGGCCCGCCAGCACCAGCACGAACGCCAGCACCACGCCCGCCAGGGCTGCGGCGCCCGTGGTGATGAGGATCATCAGGAACATCACCACCACGTGCCCGGCCGGGCTGAAGCGCTTCAGCGGCTTTGCGGCAGCGGGCGCCACCTCCACGCTCGCGTCGGCCGCCACGGGTGGCGCCAGGGAAACCGGGGACGGCATGGCGGGGGCGGGGCACGGCATCCGCATCGACGGCGCGGGCCTCAGGCGGACGGCCTCCTGAGCGCAGCGGGCGCAGGCGGGATCGTCCAGCCAGCCGGTCTCGCGTCCGTGGGCGCGGCACCAGTAGCGCAGGGGCGCGTGGCACGCCTCACACTCCTGCACCCGGACGTCGTGCTCCACCCCGCAGCGGGGGCAGCGCTCCACCACGTGGCGGGTGGCGGCGTCCGGCCGCGTCGTCATCCGCCCCGCTGGCGAATGGGATAGAGAAAGAGCACGATGGCGATCAGCACGCCCAGCGCGAGCCCCGCCATGCCGCCCAGCGCCCCGCCGATCGCCGCCTCCAGCGGCACTTCCGCCCCCATGCGGTACGCGCGGATCCCGCCGATCACCACGCCGAACAGCACGCCGACGATCCCCGTCTGCAGCACCGTCAGCAGCCCGTCGATCAGGCGCACCAGCAGCCGCGGGCGCGGTGCCGCGGCCCTCGGCTCCGCCACCGGCTCGGCGTCGGCCGCGGGCGCCGCCTCCGCGGGCACGACGGCCGGGGGCGGTGCGGGCGGCGCCTCGCGCGGCGTTGCGGTGGCCGCCCGCAGCCGCTCCCTCAACAGGGCCGCCGCGCGCTCACCGGCGGCTCCGGACGGCTCC
>DASQBH010000416.1:0-2247 GCA_035635315.1 Longimicrobium sp. | reverse complement strand
ACGAGCTGGAGCTGGCGGCCGTCTGATGCCCCAGGCGCGTGGAAGCGGGGGGCGGGCCGGGTCGCGGCCGGGCCCGTCCCTCGCCGCGTTTCCGGAACTCGCGACGTACGTTTCGCGTACGCCGGGTCGTCCGTCGAATCGCGCCGAACCCCGTCCAGCGAGCCGCGCCATGCGGGCGACCACCCCGGCCCGGATCCTCCGCTCCGCCCTGCTGGTGGTCCTGATCGGCGGGTCGCTCGCGGCGGCGCTGGCGTTCGGCGCGTGGCACCTGCTGCCGTACGAGACGCTGGATGCGGACACCTTCGCCGGGCGCTTCGCCGTCTGGGAGGGGGCGATGTGGGGGCTGGGGCTGGCGGGGACGCTCTTTGGATGCGCCGCGCTGTTCAACGCCACGGACCTGTCCGGCGCGAACTCGCTGGAGCACGTGCAGCAGGTGGCACACGACGCCCGTCGCGGCCGCACGCTGTACTCGGACCTCCCCGCCATCCCCTGGCTGCTGCTGGGCTCTGGCGCCGCGCTCCTGCTGATCGCCGTGCTCACGCGGTCCGCGATGTTCGGTGGATGAGGTGTACCCTGGGATTCCGTGCTCATACGGGATCCGGAAAAAGACTTGGCACGCAGAGCAGCGGAGAGGCAGAGCAGCAGAGGAGACCCTGCCGCTCCTCTGCTGCTCTGCCTCTCTGCTGCTCTGCGTGAATTGTTTTTGCGGATCCGGTCCTTCGCACCAAAACCGGAGGAAGCGCCGCGGATCAGTTCGGGCCGCAGCCGCCGGGGTTGGCGGGGCCGGTGCAGATGCAGGTGCGGAAGCAGGTGAAGCCGAAACAGGTGCCTACCAGCGGATCGCAGGTGTGCGCGTTGGGGTTGGTGGGGTTGTGTGCCACCACCGTTCCGCGCGCCGTCTGCACCGGCTCCGGCTCGAAGCTCTCCACCGCCAGCGAATCGACCTGCAGCCTGAGCTTTCTCATCATCCACCTCGCCAGATCTGAAGGGTGATCCCTCGCGGCGGCTCTTCTTCCGCCGCACCTTCGACACTAATTCGTGCGTCCGGTGGCGGCAATCAAACGTACGTATCCTCCCGGGGCGGTGGAACAGATGGCGTCCGCGGCCTATGTTGTCGCGCTTCGTGACCGTCATCCACCCCAGCGCACCCCGGGAGAGCACCGCATGTCGTCGTCCGTACCCTCCGCTACCGAGATCCCCAACGCCGCCCGCATCTACAACTACATGCTGGGCGGCTCGCACTGGTTCCCCGCCGACCAGGGCGCGGCGGACTACATGTCGTCGCTGGTGCCGTCCACCGCCAAGTGGGTGCGCATGCTGCGCGACTTTCTGCAGCAGGCCGCGCGGCAGCTGCACGGCGAAGGCTTTCGCCACTTCGTCGATTTTGCCTCCGGCCTGCCGACGGAGGACCACATCCACCCGGTGGTGCCGGGCGCGCGCGTCGTCTACTCCGACGTGGACCCGTACACGCTGCAGGTGGCGCGGGAGCTGACGGCCGGTCTGCCGGACGTGCTGTACCTGGAGCACGACGTCCGCCAGGCGCGCGCGCTGCTGGAGTCGCCGCGGGTGACGGAGTTCCTGGGCGGCGAGCGGCGCGTGGCGCTGGGGTTCAGCGGCATCACCGTCTTTCTTTCGCCCGACGAGATCCGCGCGCTGCTGCGCGACCTGTACGACTGGGCCGCACCCGGCTCGCGGCTGTACATCACCTGGGAGACGCGCCAGCCGGGGCAGATGACGCCGCGCCTGCAGCAGTTCCTTGACATGTTCGAGCAGACGGGCTCGCCGTTCCACCTGTACACGCCGCAAGAGGCGATCGAGATGTGCGGGCCGTGGCGCATCCCGGCAGGCGGCCTGCCGACGGTCGCCGAGTTCCTGGGCCTGCCGCCCGGCCACATCACGGACGAGGACCGCGAGGGCGTGGGCCTGGAATTCTACGCGGGGATCCTGGAGAAGCCCGCGGGCTGAAGCCCGCGGCTAGAACGGCCATAAGCCCCGTCTTTGCTCGTTCCTCGCAAAACGGGGCTTCACCTGCTCGCGTGAGCCGGCCCCGCCGCGGTCCCGCCGTTTGCGCGGAGCGCCCATGGGGGTGAAGCCCCGCCGGGCGCGCTCCGCGAGCCCAGGGCGGGGCTTATGGCATTTCTAGCCGCGGGTTTCAACCCGCGGACCCTGCGAACCCGCGAACCCCGCGAACCCGCGGTGGCGGGGCGTGTCCGATCACGATGGAGATGCGATGCGGGGTGTAGCGGT
>DASQBH010000415.1:0-4391 GCA_035635315.1 Longimicrobium sp. | reverse complement strand
AGCAGCAGAACGAAACTCTCTGCTACTCTGCCTCTCTGCTACTCTGCGTGCAAAGTCTTTTGCCGGAGTTGGTATGAGGGAGCGCGCCTTCGGAACTTGAAGCAACTCAACCGCCTGCGCGCGACCGAAGGATCTCGTCTCGGCGATTGCGGGGCTGGCCACACGCCACCAATCCAGCTCCCAGGTGCTGCCGGCAAGATCCTTCGGTCGGCGCCAAATTGCTTGCGCAGCAGCAAGTTGGGAGCGGCGCCTCCCTCAGGATGACAGTTCGCGGGGAGCGTTCATAGCGGGCGGGATGGAGGGCTGCCCCGTCAGCCTGCGGACGATCCGCCTTTGTCGCGGATGGCCGCCGAGCGAGTTCCCCCGCGGCGGGGCCCGAATTCCAGATCGCCCGTCTCGCGAAAGTTGCCCGGGAGGATGCGGCGCCGGAACGCATCATCCCCCAGCGCGCCCACGTCGTAGACGAACCGCTGCCGGGAGCTCAGCCTCGTTCCTGCCAGCGCCAGGGGCTGCACGGCCATGAACACCGGCCCCCACGGGCAGCAGTGAAAGTAGCCCACGCGCTCGTCGCCCTCGTAGGCGTACGCGATGAGCCCGCGCTCGAAGGCATTGCGAATCTCGGCCTGCACGGCCAGCGTGCGGGCGGGGTCGGGGTCCTCCGCCCACATCTTCTTCAGTGCGCGCTGCGCCCGCTCGTTGTCCTGCAGCTCGTTCGCCGCGCCCCGGTCGGTCAGGCACCAGGTGTCGAACCCCGGCTCGCCCGGCAGCGCGGTCACCGCCCGGGGGGGCAGGTCGGCGTGGCCGGGCGGCAGGGAATCGGGGTCCGCCGCCAGCGCGGGCTCCGCCACCAGCTGCCCCAGCGTGTAGAAGAGCTCGATGGCGTCGCGGACGTACGGCTCCACGCGCGCGTCCATGCCGCGCGCGTCCCCGGCGCCCTGCAGGTCCAGCGCGTAGCGGGCCTTGCTCTCCGCCGACGCATGCAGCTGACGGATGCGGTTGAGCTGCGCCTCCGCGTCGTGCGGCGCGACCTGGGGAAGGAACGCCATCGCCGCCTCGGCGTGCGCCGCCACGGAGCGCATGGCGCGAAGAAGCCCGGGCAGCTGCGACGGGCGATGGCGTGCGCTTTCCTCCCAGGGCGGCAGCATGGCCGGCACCTGCGCGCGGAGCTGGTAGCGGGGGTTGGCGTCCGCCTGGCGCGCGCGGTCCAGCCAGGGCTCCACCTGCTGGTAGAACGCCAGCGCCTGCCGGGCCACGGGGGGCGGAACGTAGCCCACCGTGGCGGGGTGGGCGTCGTAGTCGGCGTCCAGCATCTCGTTCCCCAGCGTCTGCAGCACGAAGGCGTTCCACGCGCACAGCAGCTCCGCCCGCAGCGCCGGCGGCACCGTCCAGGGGTTCAGCCCCGCGGCGGCGCTCTCCAGCCGCTTGGCCTCGGCCAGGTCCATCACCTCGAACACCTGCAGGCTGGCGCGCCGGTACGCCTCCAGCTCGGTGGCAGGGACCTCGTCCTGCACCCAGGCGACCATGCGCGTCCACAGCCTCGGCTTCTCCGCCATCGTTCCCGTGGGTTCATTGTCCGCGCGGATGTTGCCCGCATCCCCCCGCCCGGCGCAAGGCTGACGGGTACGAAGGTACGAGGGTACGAAAGTAAGAAAGTAAGAAAGTACGAAAGTACGAAAGTCGGATGGGACGGCCGCCGCTACACCTCGCCGAGGTGCGGGCCGTACTCCACCTCCTCCGTCTGGGCAAAGGTGCCGACGACGATGCGGCGGCGGAAGGTTTCGGCGCGGTTCAGGGCGCCCAGGTCAAAGACGAACTGCTCCATCGTCCGCAGCGCGGTCTTGCCGATCTTCACGTTGCGCCGGGCCACGAACACGGGGCCCCAGGGACAGCAGTGAAAGTGGCCCACGCGGCCGCCCCTGCCGCTGGCGTGCGCGATGTCGCCGCTCTCGAACGCGGTCTGGATCTGCTCGCGCACCTGCAGCGTGCTGATGGGATCCGGGTCCAGCCTCCACATCTTGCGCAGCGCCCGCCGGGCCGCGGGGTCGTTCTGCAGCGTCTGGCGCGCGGCCGGGTCTGACAGGCACCAGATGTCGAACCGCGCGTCGCCGGGAAACACCCCGGGGTAGGTGGCGCCGGCCCACACCTGGGGCGGCGCGGGAGGGGCGGCGGGCGGCGCGGCGGGCGCGGGCTCCGGCGGCGGCAGCGACGGCTTTCCCGGCCGGGCGGGGGCGGATCCCGTGGCCAGCGTGGGATCGGCGATCAGCTGCCCCAGCTGGTAGAACAGCTCGATGGCGCCGCGCGCGTGGGGGTCCACCCGCTCGTGCAGGTCGCGCGAGGGGGTGGCGCCGTGCAGGTCGGCGGCGTAGCGGGCCTTGCTCTGGGCAGAGGCAAAGAGCTGCCGGATGCGGTTGAGCTGCGCCTGCTGCTCCGCCCCGCCGGGCGCCGTCTGGGGAAGCAGGCCCATCGCGGCCGAGGCGTGGTCCGCCACCAGCCGCATGGCGTGCATGATCCCCTGCAGGTGCGAGGTGGGGACCGGCTTTACCCGGCTCCACGAGGGGAGCTCCGCCGGCACGGCCACGTCCAGCACGTAGTCGGGGTTGGCGTGCGCCTGCTGCGCCCGGTTCACCCACCCCTCCACCTGCGAAAAGAAGCGCAGCACCTGGTCCGCCGTGATGGGCGGAACAAAGCCGGCGGTCACGGGCTCCGCGGCGTAGTCGGCATCCAGGATGTCGTTGCCCAGCGTCTGCAGCACGAAGGCGTTCCACGCGCACAGGAACTCCGCCCGCGTGGCCGGCGGCACCGTCCACGGGTCCAGCCCCGCCGCGGCACCCTCCGCCCGCCGCGCCTCCACCTGGTCCATCAGCTCGAACACCTGCAGGCTGGCACGCCGGTACGCCTCCAGGGTGGTGGCGGGCACCTCGCCCTGCAGCCGGGCGACCATGCGGCCCCACAGGGTGGGATTGGCGGTGGTCATCGATGTCGGGTGGGGGATGGGCGGCGGGAGGGCGGACGGAGGAAAGTGCGTGAGTGCGTGAGTGCGTGAGTGCGTGAGTGCGTGAGTGCGTGAGTGCGGAAGATAATCTTCGGCACGGGCTTTTTTCACTCCCGCACTAACGCACTTCCGCACTCACGCACTTCTTTTCACCCCACCAGCTGCCCCTTGCGGGCCTGCTTTTCCGCCAGCTTTGCCTTCAAAACCACTGTTTCGGCGTCCAGGTGGTCGTCGCCGCAGTCGTGCACGTACTCCTCGTAGGTGCCCAGGTAGTCGCGGATGCCGCCGGGGCTGATCTCCACGATGCGCGTGGCCAGCTGCCCCACGAACCAGCGGTCGTGCGAGACCAGGATGAGCGTGCCCTCGTAGTTCTGCAGCGCGACGACGAGCGCTTCGATCGACTCGAGGTCCAGGTGGTTGGTGGGCTCGTCCAGCACCAGCACGTTGGGACGCTCCAGCTGCAGGCGGCTGAACACCAGCCGCGCCGCCTCGCCGCCGGAGAGCGCCGCCAGCCGCTTCTCCGCCGCGTCGCCGGAGAACAGCATGGCCCCCAGCGCGCCACGCACGAAGCCGCGGTTGGCGCCGGGGGCGTAGTCCCACAGCCACTGCTCGGCGCTGCGGTCCGGATCGCTCAACTGCTCGTGGTGGTCCTGGGCAAAGTAGCCGGGATGCGTCTCGTACCCCCACTCCACCTCCCCCTCGTCCGCCGGCAGGTCGCTCATCAGGATCTTGAGCAGCGTGCTCTTGCCGATGCCGTTGGGGCCCATGATCACCAGGCGGTCGCCGCGGTTCACCTGCAGGCTCACGCCGGGGAGCACCTCCTTGTCGCCGAACGACTTGGTGATGCCGCTGATCTTGAGCACCTCCTTGCCGCTCGTCCGCTTGGGCTCGAACTTGAACTTGGGATAGCGCCGCGAGCTGCCGGGGAGCTCTTCCATCTCCTCCACCTTGCGCTCGATCATCTTGGCCTTGCTCTGCGCCTGCCGGGCCTTGCTGGCCTTGGCCTTGAACTTGTCGACGAACTTCTGGTGGTGCGCGATCTCCTTCTGCCGCCCCTCGATCTCCTTTTCCTTGCGCTCGCGGTTCTCCACCTTCTGCTCGAGGAAGTCGGTGTAGTTGCCGTGGTACAGCGTCACCGTCTGGTAGTCCACGTCCAGGATGCCCGTGGAGATGTTGTCCAGAAAGCGGTGGTCGTGCGAGACCACGGCGACCGGGCCGGCGAAGTCCTGAAGGAACTTCTCCAGCCAGCGGATGGAAAGGATGTCCAGGTGGTTGGTGGGCTCGTCCAGCAGCAGCACGTCGGGCGCGCCGGCCAGCACCTGCGCCAGCAGGACGCGCAGCTTGAAGCCGCCGGAGAGCGTGGAGAGCGGCTGCCGGTGCTGCTCGGCGGGAATGCCCA
>DASQBH010000414.1:0-2058 GCA_035635315.1 Longimicrobium sp. | reverse complement strand
CCTTGAATCATGGGCTCCAGGGCGGCTCAAACGTCAGTCGCAGACCAAACGTATGAGCCACGCGGCTGCCCACCCGCCGAATCCAGAGCTGGGAGTCCGGCTGGCGGTCGAGGAGCCGCTGGATGGCCTGCCCTTCATCCGCGTCCACCTCATACTCACCGCTGCGGACGTCGATGGCGACGAAGTGCCGCAGATCCTGTCCACGCAGCTTCTCCGCGATCGTGCGCTCGAACACGGCTTCGCCGAGGTCGGCGACCTCGTCCCTGGAATAGTGCGGCTCGATCATGACGGGGAAGCTAATCAAGCCCGAATCGCCGTACAAGCGGCGGGTAAGCCGATTCACAGCAGCCAGTTGCAGTGATTCGTCCCCGACATGTCGCGATCAGCACGGGGGTCGGGAAAGCGGGGGCGCGTACGTTCGTACCCGGCGCGGGTGAGCAGGGCGCACCCGTTCACCCGTTCACCGCAATCCTCAGTTCCGCGCCACGTATTCACGCGCCAGCCGCACCTCGGCGCGCCCGGCGTCGGCGGCGCGCATCACCTGCAGCAGGTGCTGGTAGTGGGCCCGCGCGCCGGACGCGTCGCCGGCCAGCTCCGCGGCGCGGGCGGCGCCAAAGAGGGCGCGGGCGCGGTTGGGCTCGCGCCGCAGCGTGGCCTCGTACGCCTGCCGCGCCTCGGCCGGTCGCCGCAGCTCCAGCAGCAGGTCACCCTGCAGCTCGCGCGCGGGGAGCAGCGGGCCGGGCGTGACGGGATGCTTCTCCACCGTCTCCTCCAGCTCCGCCGCCTCGCCGGCCAGCCGCACCGCCCGCGCATCATCCCCCTCCGCGTGCGCCAGCCACGCCTGCGCCGCCAGCCGCTGCGCGCCCACGATGGTGGCCCAGTACGCCTCGCGGCGGGCGGTCAGGCTGTCCAGCAGCACCCCGAGCGCATCCACCTCCGCCCGCGCGGCCGCCGGGTTTCCGCCCCGCGCGG
Organism: Longimicrobium sp.; assembly: GCA_035635315.1. Classification (GTDB taxonomy): domain Bacteria; phylum Gemmatimonadota; class Gemmatimonadetes; order Longimicrobiales; family Longimicrobiaceae; genus Longimicrobium. The sequence continues at coordinate 1,086 of DASQBH010000414.1, read as the reverse complement.
CGCCCACCGCCCGCGCAAAGCGGGTAATGGCCACCACGTGCGCCGGCGCGCCGGGCAGCACGGGGAGCGCGGCCGCATCATTCCACCGCCCGCGCTCCAGGGCCAGGCGCGCGGGCATGGCGCCGTAGTTGTAGCCCAGGACGCTGCTGTAGAAGCGGTCGGTGTTCTGCACCGCGCGCCGCACCACGCGTTCGGCCTCGGCGTCGCGACCCTGCTGCAGGTAGGCGTAGACCAGGTAGTCGTTGGGATGCACGGCGGCGTTGCTGTCCGGCTCGGCCGCGGCGGAGCGCCGGTTGGTCTCGATGGATTCGTCCCAGTAGCCCAGCCGGGTAAAGATGTGCGAGGGCATGTGCAGCGCGTGCGGCGCCGCAGGGGCGATCCCCGCGTACCGCCGCGCGGCCTCCAGCCCCTGTTGGGCGATGGGCGGCGCGTCGTACGCATGGATGGTGTAGTGCGCCAGCCCCGGGTGCTCCGGCTGGGCCTGGAAGAGCGGATCCAGGATCTGCGCCGCGAACAGCTGGCGCGCGAAGGTCAGGTCGGTGGGCGGCGCGTTGGCGATCACGGCGCGGGCGTAGAAGATGGCCGCCTCGGGATCGTCGGGATGGGCCTCGCGCACGAGGCGCATGGCTTCTTCGTGCGCGCGCAGCCGGGTGCGGTGGTCCACCGTCTCATGGTCCTGATACAGCGCCAGCACAGCCTGGGCGTACGCCCGCTCCCGCGGCGTGCGGGCGCCATCCACCGCGGCACGCGCGGAGGCCAGTGCGGTGCGCAGCTGCGGCTCCGCGGGCGACACGCCGGTGAACGGGTTTCCCAGCAGGGTCATCGCCACGCCCCAGTGCGCCATCGCGCACCCCGGGTCCGCCGCGGCCGCCTCCTGGAAGGTGCGCTGCGCCTGGTCGAACCAGAACGAGTGCAGCATCGCCACGCCGCGCTCGAACACCGGCTGCGCCGCCGGGGCGCACGAGCTGGGAAAGCTGACGCGCCCCAGCTCGCCGTGCGCCTCGTGCGCATGGTCCTGCGCGGCAACCGGCACGGAGCCCAGCAGCGCCAGCGTCAGCAGGATGGAGATGGAGCGGGCGGGATGCG
>DASQBH010000413.1:0-2444 GCA_035635315.1 Longimicrobium sp. | reverse complement strand
GGCGCTGGACCGTGTGCCGGGCGACCCCGTGATCAACGGGTACCACCTGGCCGCCGTGGCGGAGCGCGACGCCGTGCGCCGCGAGATGGACAAGGATGCATCCACCGAGTGGTTCTGACCTGTTCGTGGTATTGACCCGATAGCGACAACGGAGACCGAGAGATGAAGTTCCGCAATGCGTGGCTGCCCCTTTTCGCGGCGGCCCTGGCGGTGCCCGGCGTGGTCCGGGCGCAGGAAGACGACGACTGCCCCTGCCCCGGGATGATCGGGGTGGTGTTCGAGGTCCGCGACGACGAGGACGGCGTCCGCGTGCTGGAGGTGCGCCGCGGCTCGCCCGCCGCCGAGGCCGGCGTGCGCGAAGGCGACGTGGTGATCCGCATCGACGGCCGCGACGCCGAGGACGTGTACGACGACCTGCCGGAGGAGCTGGAGGCCGGCGAGACGGTGCGCCTGCAACTGCGCCGCGGCGACGACGAGCGCGAGGTGGCGGTGGTGGCGGTGCGCCGTCCCAACCGCGTGGCCACCCGCTTCGGCGTGGTGCGCCCCGGCTCGGGGGAGAACGCCGTGATCTTCATGGGCCCCGACAGCATTCCGCTGCAGGCGCTCACCATGCGCATCGACAGCCTGCAGACGCGGCTGCTGGAGCTGAACGACGGCGAGATCCGCGTACACATCGATTCGCTGGTGAACCTGTTCTCCGACAGCGCCAACGTGTTCCTGCACCGCCTCCCCAACATGGAGTTCCGCCTGGACGGGCCGGACATGGAGGCGCTGGAGGGGGAGCTGGCGGAACTGGAGGACCTCGACATCGACGCCCAGGTGCTGGGGCTGGAGGACGCGCTCATGGAGCGTCCCTTCTTCATGGAGCTGGGCCGCCGTGCCGCCGCCGGCGCCGAGCTGGCGGAGATGAACGAGGGGCTGCGCCGCTACTTCGACAACGTGCAGGGCGGCGCGCTGGTGATCGACGTGTCGCCCAACACGCCGGCGGCGCGCGCGGGGCTGGAGGCGGGCGACGTGATCGTGCGCGCCGGCGGCCGCGAGGTGAACGATCCCGAGGACGTGCAGCGCGCGCTCCGCGGCGAGGAGGACGGAACCGTGGCGCTGGAGGTGGTGCGCGAAGGCCGCCGTCGTGAGCTCACGCTGCAGTGGGACGGCCGTGAGCGCGTCATTCGCCGCGAGTTTGGGCCGGTGCGCGCCCGCGTGCGGGAGCGCAGGCCCGAGCCCGCGCGCGCGCCGGCTCCGCCTCGCGCGCCGCGGAACTGAGCCTCGCCGGGTACACGAGGAAAGTCCGCTCCCGTCGATGGGGGCGGGCTTCTTCGTTCCGGCTGTTACCGGATCCGGCAAACGGTGTCATACCGAATCCTGAAAAAGAATGGGCATACGGAGCAACGGAGCAACGGAGAGGGACATGACCTCCGTTCCTCCGTTGCTCCGTATGAACCCACTCTTTTTGCGGATCTGGTATCCTCGGCCAGAGGAGCAGAGACGAACCCGCTTCCTCTGTTCCTCTGGCTGTTGTCTGTTCCTCTGTACCTTTCGCTGTTTGTTTTTGCGGACTCGGTGTTTCTCCGGATTTGGGATAGGGACGGCATTCAAGCAGAGTTGGTAGGGTGAAAAGAAAGGAGGACGCAGAGAAACCAGTTCTCCGCGTCCTCTTCTTTTTCCTCACCCCACGTCGTCTCGACGGATGGAGTTCTGCAGTCCGTTAACCCCGTTGACTCCGTGTGAGGCCCATCTGTTTCATTGTCTGCGGATGACCGTGGGCGTGCGGGCAAGGAGGCGCCCCAAGGCGCGCCGCTCGTTGCGCCAAGCCAGGTCGTAGCCCACCGCCTCCGACGTATGCTCGTACGCCATGGCCAGCGCGGGGTCCACGGGCTGGCCCTTGCGGCGCACCTCGTAGTGCAGGTGCGGGCCCGTCGCCAGGCCGCTGGCGCCCACGTAGCCGATCACGTCGCCCTGGCGCACGGGCTGGTGCTCGCGGACGGCGATGCGCGACAGGTGCGCGTAGCGGGTGGCGTAGCCGTTGGGGTGCTGCACCTCCACCAGGTTGCCGTAGCCCCCGCGCACGGCCGCGAACGACACGCTGCCGTCGGAGGTGGCGCGCACCGGTGTGCCGTATCCCGCGGCGTAGTCGATGCCGTTGTGCGGCAGCACGCGGCGCAGGATGGGGTGCATGCGGTTCATGTTGAACCCCGACGTCACCTGCATCACCGCCAGCGGGCCGGCCCATGCCTTCGGATCCAGCGACTGGCCCACGTCGTCGTAGTAGCCGGGCTTGTCGCCGTGCTCGTAGAAGAACAGCGTGTGCAGCCCGCCGCCCACCGCGGCCTGCGCCGCCAGCACCTGGATGGATCGCGTGCTGCCGTCCGGCCGCCGCACCCGCTCGTACGCCACCTTGAGCCGTCCGCCCCCCTGCAGCGCTTTCCCCTGCAGCTCGTCGAGGA
>DASQBH010000412.1:0-2449 GCA_035635315.1 Longimicrobium sp. | reverse complement strand
GTGGTGGTCCATCACCTCCATCGCCTGTCCGCCGATTACCTGGTAGAGCTTGAAGTGGCTCCCCTCCATCGCGCCGAAGCCGTTCTCGTTGCGGACGAACCAGGGGCCCTGGTAGATGACGTCCGCCACCCCGTCGCCGCTGAAGTCGAAGAAGTGAAAGTCCTGCGCGCGCTCGCCGTTGGGATCGTATCCATCGGATGGATCGAACTCCACCATGCTGTCCGCGCGCACGGGCCGAATGCCCAGCGCCAGCAGACGCGCTTCCCGGCTGGGCGGCTTCTCCGTCTCCCACTTTGCCCAGCGCAGGCTGTCCAGGTTCAGGAACAGCTGTGGCTCGCCAAAGTCCGGCGGATCGGCATCCTCCGCCTGCGCCGCCGACGGCTGCGCCAGCTGCGTCGATGCGGCGGGAGCGGCATCGGCCGGCCGCGCGCGCTCCGCGGCGTCGTCGGACCCGGAGCAGGCGGCAAGGAGGAGAAGTGCGGGGAAGATGAGGCGCATGGCGGATGTGGGCGGGGTAGGGGAGGACGATCCCTGCTGGCTGACAACATCGGCCCGCCCGCCCGCGCCGACAAGCATCTTCACATCACACCATCACCACTCCGGCGCGCAACCTGCTCGGATCACGCGCAGCACCCCGCCCCTCGCGCAGGACGGCGATCCACGCGAAATTGGAAGCGCGGCTGGCAAATGCGGCCGGCGGCGCATCATCGAACGACAAAGTGCCTGGGCAGATGACGGATACAGCGGAAGCCGTGGACATCGCGGTGATCGGCGCGGGGCCGTGCGGGATCGCGGTGGGGGTGGCGGCGCGGGAGGCGGGGGTGAGCTGCGTGCTCTTTGACCGCGGCGCCATCACGCAGGCCATGATGGACCACCCCACGTACGTCACCTACTTCAGCGGCCCCGAAAAGCTGGAGATCGCCGACCTGCCGTTCACCACCGCGGGCGACAAGCCCACGCGGCGCGAGGCGCTGCGCTACTACCGAAAGGTGGCGGCGTACTACGCGCTGGACGTGCGGCAGTACGAGGAGGTGACGGCGGTGGAGGGAGGCGAGGGCGACTTCGTCGTGCGCACGCGGACGCGCATGGGCGAGGAGCGGGTGCAGCGGGCGCGCACCGTGGTGATCGCCACCGGCTACTACGACACGCCGCGCCGCCTGGACGCGCCGGGCGCGGATCTGCCCAAGGTGCGCTACTACTTTACCGAGCCGTACCCGTACTGGGACCAGGACGTGATCGTCGTCGGCGGAGGCAACTCGGCGGCGGACGCGGCGCTGCTCTGCTGGCGCGAGGGGGCGCGCGTGACCGTGGTGCACCTGTTCGACCAGCTGGACCGCGGGGTAAAGCCGTGGGTGCGGCCCGACATCGACAACCGCATCGCCGAGGGTGCCATCCCCGCGCTCTGGCGCCACCGCATCGCCGAGATCCGTCCCCGCGAGGTCGTCGTGGAGCACCTGGAGACGGGGGCGCGGCAGACGCTGCCCAACGACTGGGTGCTGGCGATGACGGGCTTCGAGCCGGACCCGTCGCCGCTCACCCGGCTGGGCGTGGAGGTGGACCCCGTGACCGCCATCCCCCGCCACGACCCCGCGACCATGGAGACCAACGTCCCGGGGATCTACGTGGCCGGCGTGGTCGTCAGCGGCCACGACGCGAACAAGATCTTCATCGAGAACGGCAAGCTGCACGGCCCGCTGATCGCCGCGAGCGTCGCCGGGAAGGTGAAGGGGTGATGGGGTGAAGGGGTGATGGCAGTGCGCAGCGTTGCCTCGGCCCAACGTCGCGACCAGTCATCCTGAGGGAGGCGCCGCTGCGCAACCCGCTGGTACGATGCACTTTGGCGCCGACCGAAGGACCTTGCTGGCAGAATCGTGGGGCTGGATTCGTGCAGCAAGGCGTGCCTCTCGCCGGCGGAAAGAAGGTCCTTCGGTCGCGCGCACGCGGTTGCGATACTTGCAGTTGTGCGCGTGCGCTCCCTCAGGATGACTGATTCCGGATTTCCGACTGGTCCGGCAACTCCTCAGGGATAAGCGAAGAGGACGCCAAGGGAAAACCTTGGCGTCCTCTCTTTTTCCTCCGCGTCTCCGCGTGAGAAATCCCTCAGTCCACCGCGACGGTGGCGAGGGTCTGGCCCTTGTCGGTGCCGCGCGAGGCCGCGATGGCGAACACGTGCACGCTGCGGCTGCCGGTGCCGCCGTTGGGGACCACGTGGATGTGGTAGAAGCCGGGGAGGCGCGCGGCGCTCACCTGCGCCACGTGCACGTTGGCGCCGTTCCCCGACGCCATGGGGTCGATGCGGAAGTTGGCCGCGGTAAGGCCCGTCACCGGCTCGCCGTTCGGATCGGTGACCGAGGCGACGATGCGGTTGGTGGGGCGCTCCTCCGGCGCGGTGAGCGTGTCTTCGGCGACAGCTTCGACGGTCAGACGGGCCATGTGTCCTCCGGGGGGC
>DASQBH010000411.1:0-8210 GCA_035635315.1 Longimicrobium sp. | reverse complement strand
GCCCTCTCCGCCGCCGGGCTCGGTGGAGTCTTCATAGCCCAAAGGCTTCCAGAAGCGGCCGAACAGATCGTATTCGTCCATGATCGTACCCTCGTAAGCAGTGAGCCTGCCGGAGCGGCTGCTGTGCTGGCCGGCACCGGACCGTGGCGCCTGTGTGCTGCGTCATCCGTCCGGCTTACGGCCCGTCGGCGTAGATGGGCTCGCCGGTATCCGTATAGCCGACGGGAACGCGAAGGCGTCCCTCGACGCCCGCATCGCCCTCTCCGCCGCCGGGCTCGGTGGAGTCTTCGTAGCCCAAAGGCTTCCACATGCGGGCGAACAGATCGTATTCGTCCATGATCGTATCCTCGTAGGCAGTGAGCCTGCCGAAGCGGCTGCCGCGCTCGTCGGGGGCGCGGCTTAAATGTCTCAAAAGGATAATGATACTTGGCGGCGGATGCAACGGTCTTATCCGTTGGCGGGCCTCGCCCGGAGCGGCTGAAGCCGCAGCGCCGCAGCATCAAACGCGGAAAGCCCCGCAAACCACGCGGGGCTTCAACTATAACGGCACCTGCGGGTGGTGCACTCAGGTCGAGTCCGGCGCGAGCGGTACGCGCAGGCGGACATCGCGTTGTCCGAGCCGCGAGTTCATTCGCTACGGGCTTCGCACTCGGAGCCCTGCCCCGCACGGCCAGACGGGCCCTGTCGAGGCGCGCGGCAGCCGCGGGTTCGGTGCGGGCTGCCGCGTCTGCCCTCCAGGAGGCCGAGAGTAGATCCTTCGGCCCTGCAACCGGCGGTGCAATCGGACGATCACCGGTTGCCGGGCCTCAGGATGACAGATGAAGGCGCTTCCGTCGAACGTACGCGCGATGCACCGGTCATCCCTACCTCCCCAGCGTGTAGGTGCCCAGCAGGCTGCGGCAGGCGAGGGAATCGCCGTCGGCGGCGGCGCTGACCTCGGCGAAGGAGCCTTCGCCGCGGGCGGAGGCGTGCAGGGTGAGCTGCACCGACACCAGCGCCGGCACCCCTTCGGTGAACGGCACGGCGCGGATGCCGGGGCCGCACGGCACGTGCTCCCACTGCATCCGCGTGCACTCGTTCACGTTGGCGCCGCCGCGCTCCCACACCGTGCCGCCCGCGCCCGGCGGCTCCATTCCGCCAGCATCCTTCCACTCCCCCTGCCAGTGGTGCAGGCTGAAGCGGATGGCCGCGGCCGCCCGCTTGGACGTCCAGAAGTCGTGCGCCGCCTGCACGATGTACAGGCCTGAAAACGTTACCACCGGACGGAACGTGTACCACCCGGAGCGCGGCGGCGTCCAGGGGAAGTGAAAGAACTCCGTGTCGGACGCCTGCTCCGCCCCGCTGCCGAACCACCCGTTGCCGCTTCCCCGCGACGACACCGAGCCGCGAAAGAGCTGCGCGCTGTCCAGGCGGATGGGGTGGGGGCAGCGGCGGTGGTCGCTGCCGGGGATCCAGTCGTGCTCGTCCGCCAGCCCCATCGACGCGGCCGGCGCGGGCGCGGCGGTGGCCTGGCGCATGGCCATGCGGGCGGCGGCGTCCTCGCCCGCCAGCATGCGGTGGAATGCGGCAATGCCGCCCACGTCCAGCCCCAGCGAGCGGTAGTGCATCTCCGCGCGCGCGGCCTTGGAAAGCGCGGCGGCCTGCGTCTGGTTGTGCGTGGCCTGCGCCTGCGCCTGCTCCAGCGCCGCCATGGCGCGGAGCTCCGCGTCCAGGCGGTGTATCCATCCATCCCCGTCCGGCGTGCGCGCCGTCCGGGGCTTGTCCCTCAACATACTCATCATGCTATACCTCACGGTCGCGGGTCCCCTGCGGACCGGAATCATTCATCCGCCGCCGGGCACTCGCGCGGGAGCGGTTCAGCTGCGGCGTAAAGCAAGCGCCGGCCCGTCTTTTAACGAGTCGGCGCGAAGCCGCGGCCCGGCGCGCGGTTCGCAAGCACGCGGCCGGACGCCCCGCCAGAAAGCACCCCGCGTGCCGCACGTGCCCGGCACGCCCGGGACTCCTTCTAAACCGTTGCGGAAGGGCTGTTTGGATAATTATGCAGCGCTCCGGAACCTTTTTGGCCGCCCCGCAAAGCGTGACGTAGCTGGTACATAGGGGGACACGCGAGGGACAGCGTGCGTCACTCCGGGTTGTTCACGGGGATCATCGTGATCCAGGTCGTGTAGTCGATCGCGCACCCCTCCGCCGTCGCCGGCGTCCTCCCGCCAGGCATCCCGCGGCGCCGAGGGCGAGGAGGCGCAGAGAAGCCCGTGCATCGACCGTGAGATTTTCATTGCGGTTGCCGTGTGCTCGCCGCATACGTTGGGGCATCCACAGCGATTCCCCACACACGGATGGTCGGCATGGTCGGCGAGTTTCGCAAGTTCATCTCTCGCGGGAACGTGATGGACCTGGCGGTGGGCATCATCATCGGCGCCGCGTTCGCCACGCTGGTAAAGTCCTTCGTCGACGACATCCTGATGCCGCCGATCGGGATGGCCACGGGCGGCGTGGACTTCTCGGAGCTCTACCTGAACCTGGGCCGCGCCGACTTCGCCTCGCGCGCGGCGGCGGTGGAGGCGGGCGCGCCGATCGTGAGCTACGGGCTGTTCATCAACAACGTGATCACCTTTCTGATCACGGCGTTCGGCGTGTTTCTGCTGGTGCGCGCCTACACGCGCATGCGCGACCGCGAGGCCGTGGCGGCGCCGGAGCCCACGGAAAAGGACTGCCCCTTCTGCCGCACGCGCATCCACGTCGACGCCACCCGCTGCCCCGCCTGCACCTCCGAGCTGGCCGGCGCCAGCTGAGCATCAAAAACAAAAAAGGTTGGGATACAGAGGAACAGAGAACAGCCAGAGATACAGAGGACGATGGAGACGAGCTCTCCGTTTGTCCTCTGTATCTCTGTGTCCTTCTCTGTTCCTCTGTACCCCAACCAGTCTTTTTCAGTCGATGCGGATCAGCGCACGTCCGCGTCGAAGGCGCCGGTGAGGACGCGGCCGTCACGCTTTACCTGCACCCAGATGCGATAGCGGCCCGCCTTCGGGAACTCGTACGGGAACGAGACCACGCCCGGCTGCGCACCCGCGGCGTGCATCGCGTGGCCCGCCGGCGCGCGCAGGACCAGCCGCCCGTCCGCGCCGCGCGTGGTGTCGCCGCGCTCGCGCTGGGCGAACAACTGCTGCGCCACGGCGGAGACGCTGCCGGCCGGGTGCAGGTGCACGAACACCGAGCCGTCGTCGCGCGAGACGGCGGCGTGGCTCAGCATCCCCATGTACGGCTGCAGCGCGGCGGGCGCGCCGGCCGGGTCCGCCACGCGAAAGCGCAGCGTGGTCTCGCGTCCCGCCGTCAGCTGGGGATCACGCTCCCACGTCATCGTCGAGCCGTCCTCCAGGATCGCCGCCTCCGCCACGCCGCCGCCCACGCGCCACGAGTCGTCCGCATCCACCACGTCCGGATCGGGAGCCTGCGCAGCGGCGGGGACCGCCACCTTTTCCACGAAGGTCCGCGAAAAGCCGCTCTCGTGCACCACGTCCGCGTACAACCGGTACGTCCCCGCCGGCAGCTCCGCCGGGAGCGTCAGCCGAAAGCGGGTGGAGTCGGCGCGGACGGGATGCACGTGGGCGAACGCGTCCATCCCCGGCTCGCGCACCAGGAACATGTGCATCAGCTTGCCGTGGTCCGGCGCCAGCGGCGTGGTGTACCGCCACAGGGTGTCGGTGATCGCCAGCGTCAGCACGCGCGCGCCCCCCTCGGCGGCCACGGAGGCCTCCGTCTCCGGCTCCTCGTACAGGTTCTCGGCGTAGGCGCGGTCCTCCGAGTCCCACCAGCGGCTGCCGCCCAGCAGCGCCAGCACCAGCACGGGGACGGCGACGGCGCGCGCGATCCACGACTTGCGGCGCCGCGCGGCATCCGGCACCTCGCCCGGCGGGAGCACGGCCTCGCGCGCGGCGGCACCGACGATGGTCAGCGCGCCGATGAAGAGAAAGACGCCCAGCCCGGCCAGCCCCAGCGCCATCCCGCGCTTCATCCCCAGCGTCTGCGTGGCCACGGCGGGGACGGGGACGATTACGGTGCCCTTCCCCGCCGCGCCCTCCACCGCCACGTGCACGCTGTACGAGCCGAAGTCCATGAACCACAGCTCCGCGCTCCACAGCCGCGGCTCGCCGGCCACGGGGCGCGCCTCGTCCGGACGGGGCGCGCCCCTGGTCCCCAGGTCCCAGCGGACGGGCTGCACCGTCACCCGCCGCACGTCGCCGTCCGGCACGCGGACGGAGATCTCCGCCAGACCCGGGATCACCCCTGGCGGCCGGACGACCACGCGCACGGGGTACGGCCCCGCGTTCCCCTCGTAGAACACGTTGGGGCTTCCCACGTGCGCCGCCAGCAGCGCCACCGCCGCGAGCGCGCCGAAGGTGGCCGCCAGCCGGCGGACGAAGCGGCGGACGGGGATCGCCGCGCTCATCGCCTTACCCTCGCCATGAAGCCGCCCCACGCCAGCCCGGCGCGCGCGGAAACAATCGCCAGCCCCGCGGCGATCGCCAGCCCCTTCACCAGCGCCATCCCCGACGCCTCGGTCCAGTACTCGCCGCGCGTGAACGCCGAGCTGCCCACCATGTAGGGGAACAGGTGCTGGTTCAGGATGCTGGGGCGCGTGGCGAAGGTGTTCAGGAACGCCGAGAACGGCCACTGCACGGCAACGAGCACCGCCACGAACACCGTCCCCAGCACCGCGGCCAGCATCCACCCCTTTTTCCGCGCCCCCCAGCGCCGCATCACCAGGTCCAGCGCGAAGGCGGGGACGATGAGCAGCACGGGAAACTGCGGCGGCATCATCTGCGTGAGCGGGTTGCGGACGGGGGCCAGCCGGGGCTCCGCGGGAAAGAGGGGAAAGATGACGGTGAGCGCCAGCAGCACGGACACGTACGTCGCGGCGGCGGCCGTCGCCGGCCAGCGCAGCCGCCCCGCCACCGCCGGCGCCACCAGCACCAGCGGCACCACGCCGCCCAGCACCTTGTAGAACAGCGTGCCGTGCTGGTCGGAGCGCCAGGTGTACTCGCTGGCCATGGTCATCAGGTTCAGCAGCACCAGCCCGGCCGCGTAGGCGAACATCCAGCGGTAGGCGGGGCGGTCGCCGTGGCGGTTCTGCAGCGCCAGCACCATCAGCATGGCGCCCAGCTGGATAGCCAGGATCCCCAGCGCCAGCACCGCGTGCGGCGGGCTGAGGATCTTTACGTCCAGCCCGTACGCGTTGTGCCACCAGTCGTCGAACGGCGCCGAGGTCAGCATGGCGATGGCGCCCCAGATGCACACCCAGGCGCCCAGCGAGCCATGGAAGTACTTCCAGAAGCTCACCGTCCCCGCCCTGTCTTCCGGCGAGCCGGCAAAGCTGGTGTGCAGCACGTGCCATCCGCACGCCACCCCGCTCACCACGCCGCCCAGGTACATGGCCATGTGCGGGTACGACCAGAAGGTGTCGCGCCCGATGGTCTGGTGCCACGAGATGTCCCACAGCACGCCGACGATGACGCTGGTGGACGCGAACAGCACCGCGAGCACGTGCCAGGGCACGGACGCGGCGCCGGCCCACGCCGCGTCGCGCGCGGGCGCACGGGCGGGGGCGTGGAGGGTGGATGCGCTGGGCATCGGGGGCTGGGGGGCTGCGGGTTCAACGAGAAGCGGGCGAACGGCGCCCGCGGACAACGCTTCGAGGGGCCGGGCTCCCGGGTTGGACGGGGGCGCGGGCCGAAAGGTTGGTGTGCGGCTGCGCGGTGTACGCCGCAGACCGTGGGAAGTTTCCGCAGCTGCGGAAAACCCCGAACTCTGCAGAACGATGGCTTCCTGAGTTGAGAGGGTGTTGCGACCCCCCAAAGCGTGACTTCCTGAGGGAGCGCCACTCAGGCCTCAGCGGCCTGACGGATGCCGGGCGCGACCGAAGGACCTCGCCTGCCCTTCACGCCGGCACGTCCGCAGCGGCAGATCATCCGCTCGCGGACGCTGTTGCGGACAGCGGCACCGATCCGGTCCGCGAGATCCTCCCATTCCGGGTTATCCACCTCAATGAGTGCGATCTTCCGTCGCCGCACCCAGCCCTTGAGCTGCTTCTCCCGCGCCCGCGGGTAGACATCCGCAAACGTCTCGAAGTACACCAGTCGGTTTACCTTGTACTTGCTGGTAAAACCCGGGATCATCCCCGTTTTGTGTTGTTGCACCCGGTGCGGAAGATCGTTCGTCACGCCGATGTACAGCGTCTTGCCTATGCTTGCGAGAATGTACACGTAGTAGCTGTGCATCGGCGAATCCAAGGGCGCGCGGGGTGCCGCGTCGGACGTGCCGGCGCGGGCGGCAGGCGAGGTCCTTCGGTCGGCGCTACGGGCCGGTGCACCCGGAAGATGCTGCGCGGCGCCTCCCTCAGGAAGTCAGCTTCGGCGTTGGGATGACACACACCGAACAATGAGCGCAGAGTTTACAGGCGTCAACCCTCTACAAACGGAAACGGCCCCGCACTGGCGGGGCCGTTCGTCTCGGGAGCAGTTGCAGGCTATTCCCTATTCCCTGTTCCCTATTCCCTGCCGTTCTTAGAAGACGAGCGTCGAGACCAGCGGGCAGCCGGGGGTTCCCGGAGGCGGCGTGTTCACCGTCTGCTGGGCGGGGCCGGCCTGCACCAGCACCTGCGAGGCCGAGCGCACCTGCAGCTGCACCAGCCCCTGCCCGTTGGTCCACCCCTGGGTGAAGCCGGCGTAGCTGACGCCCGTGGCCGTAACGAACTGGTTGGGGCGCGGCGTCACCTTGTCCGGCCGCAGCGTCCGCACCGTGATGCACACCGGGGGGAAGGGCACGTCCACGTTGCGGCGGGGGGCCAGCGACTGGACCGTGGCGTCCTGCGAGGTGGGGGTCACCGTCACCGCCCCCGTCTCCACCCAGATCCCCTGCTGCGTGTCGAAGTCCCACAGCGGGCGGGTAGCGGCTCCGCTGCCGCCGCGCAGGGGGAACTGGATCACGGCCTGCTGCCCGGGGGCCAGGTCCAGCGGCTGCCCCTGCGCGTCGCGCACGTCCACGCTCAGCATGCCGAACGACTGGATCTGCTCCAGGGTGCCGCCGAAGGTGCGGCCGGTAAAGTCACCCGGCGCGGTGGCGAACTGCTGGGCGTTGTTGGTGTCGATGTACGTGGCGCGCACGGTCACCGGCGTTCCGGGGGCCACCGGGAAGGCGTTGGCCGGGATCACGACCTGCCCGCCGCCCTGAAAGGGCACGGCGCCGCCCGTCCCCGCGTTGATCACCACCGGGGGCGCCAGCGGCTGAACGCGGATCGGCCGCTCCAGCTGCGCGCCCGCCCGCACCTCGTAGATCGCGGTGGTGGCGTCGAAGCCGGCCGCCTCTACCGTCACCGCCAGCCGCGGAGCCGGCGCCAGCCCCTGGATGCTGAAGTTTCCGGCGCCGTCGGTAACCGTCTCCGCGCCCCCGGCGGTGCGCACGCGCGCGCCGGCCAGCGGCTGGCCGCCCACCGTCAGCACCGTCCCGCCGATCGCGCCACTCCCCTGCGCCACCTCGTCCGAACGCGTGAGCTCCGGGCTCGCCACCGTCTCGCAGGCGGCGGCGCCGCCCAGCAGCATCATCCCCAGCGCGAACGTCCGCGCGGCGTGAACCGGGCGGGTGCTCCTCAGACCGTGACGGCTCCAAGTGATCTGCATCGTTCCCTCATGGTGTGGGATGTCATGGGTTGGGTTCCGCCGTCCTCGGGATACAGGACGGAGGACCCGGGGGTACGCCTGTTCATCTGAATACAGGCGGTAAAGGTATTTTAACCTGATGTTCCTCAATCCGCAAGTCGAGTCTGAAAATGCGCGCTCACGCAAGGCCGTGGCGCTTTCCGGAAGAGATAATCGAGGAAGGCAGAAGCCATCCGGCTCCGCGCGCAGCGAGCGCGGGAACGCGAAGAGGCCGGCCTCCGGACCTCATCCGGAAACCGGCCACGAAAGCATGACTTCCTGAGGGAGGCGCCACTCTGAGCTTGCCCGTACCGGGAATTCGGCGCGCCGACCGAAGGACCTCGCCGGCAGTACGAGGAAGCTGGTTCCGAGCCCTGATACCGAATCCGAAAATAGAGTGCGTGACTTCCTGAGGGAGGCGCCGCAGTAAACTCGGCCCTTTCCGGGAGCCCGGCGCGCCGACCGAAGGACCTCGCCAGAAGAAACGACGGGGCTGGTTCGGTGCTCTGATCCGGC
>DASQBH010000410.1:0-2319 GCA_035635315.1 Longimicrobium sp. | reverse complement strand
TAGGGGATGGGGAGCATCGGCTGGAGGCGGGCGCGGGGGCAGTGGTGGTGTACGCGCTGAATCGTGGGATCGAGGAGGATGAAAGCGTCCACGCCGGGTTCCGCGCGCCGTACGCCACCGGCACCCTGGCGTATCGCCTGGAGCCGGCTGAAGGCGCCCTGCACGGGGGCATCTACCGGGTGGGCCTGACGCCGGTGTATTTCGACGGTACGCTGTACCCCACCGTGGGCCTGAGTGCGGGCTTCTACATCTCCGCCCTGCGCGGCTCTCGCGGCGCCGCCGCCGTCCGCCGCCGCTGACCCCCGAGAGTACGACGGACCGGCACTGATCGCGGTGTACAGAGGAACAGACAAGAGCCGGAGATACAGAGGAAAACCTCGTTGAATCAGGGTTTTCCTCTGTATCTCCGGCTTTTGTCTGTTCCTCTGTACCTCCAGTCTTTTCCGGAGATTCGGTCTCGCGAAATAGCCTTGGCGGATGCCCGGGTCATCTGCACCTGCGGCAGCCTTGACCGCCCGCGTATGTTGTGGGCGCGTGCCGATCCATGCCGTCCGATCCACCGCTCCGATACACCCCGAGGCTGCATCATGAAGTCTGACCAGGATATCGCATTCCCAAGGCTGAACGACGCGCAGATCGACGCGCTGCGGCCGCGCGGGCGCGTGCGGCACGTGCAGCCGGGCGAGACCCTGTGGAGCGAGGGCGACCGCGGGTTCGGCTTTTTCGTGGTGCTGGACGGCGAGATGGAGATCATCGACGCCACGGGCGACGAGCCGCGCCAGGTGACCGTGCACCACGCGGGCGAGTTCAGCGGCGACGTGGACATGCTCACCGGCCGCGTGAGCCTGATCAGCGCGCGCATGCTCACTCCGGGCTGGGTGCTGGAGCTGGATTCGGACGCGCTGCGGCGCGTGATCGGCGAGCTGCCGGAGATCAGCGAGCTGCTGCTGCGCGCCTTTCTGATGCGCCGGCGGCTGCTGCTGGGCGAGGGGTTCCGGGGGATCCAGATCATCGGCTCGCGCTTCGATCCGCAGGCGCACCACCTGCGCGAGTTCTGCAGCCGCAACGACATCGCCTACACCTGGATCGACGTGGAGCAGGACCCGCACGCCGAAGAGCTGCTCTGCCAGTTCCACGTCGGCGTCGAGCAGACGCCCGTCGTCATCGGCCGGGGGGGCGAGCTGCTCACCAGCCCCGGCGTGGCGGAGCTGGCGCGCTACATGGGCCTCGACGCGCGCGTGGCCGACGGCGAGGTGTTCGACCTGGTGGTGGTCGGCGCGGGGCCGGCGGGGCTGGCGGCGGCCGTGTACGCCAGCAGCGAGGGGCTGCGGGTGCTCACCGTGGAGGGAACGGCGGCGGGCGGGCAGGCCGGCACCAGCTCGCGCATCGAGAACTACCTGGGTTTTCCCGCGGGGATCAGCGGCGCCGACCTGGCCCGCAACGCCCAGCTGCAGGCGCAGAAGTTCGGCGCGCGCATCTCCGTCCCCCTTACCGCCACCAGCCTGGGGCTGGAGGGTGGGCTGCGGACGGTAAAGCTGGACGACGGATCGAAGATCGTCACCCGGTGCGTGCTGATCTCCAGCGGCGCGGAGTACCGCACGCTGGAGATCCCCGGCCTGCGCGAGCTGGAGGGGAACGGCGTGTACTACGCCGCCACCGAGATGGAGGCGCGCCTGTGCAGCGACACCGAGGCGGTGATCGTGGGCGGCGGCAACAGCGCGGGGCAGGCCGCCATGTACCTGTCGCGCTTTGCCAGGCGCGTCCACATCTGCATCCGCGGCGACGACCTGGGCAAGAGCATGTCGCGCTACCTGGTGGACCGCATCGACAAGGCCGGCAACATCCAGGTGCACCCCCACCACGTGGTGAGCGCGGTGGAAGGGGACGAGACGCTGCGCGAGGTGCGGCTGCGCTGCCTTGAAGAGGGGAACGAGACGGCCATCCCCAGCCGCGCGCTCTTCCTGTTCATCGGCGCGGTGCCGCGCACGGGGTGGCTGAGCGGGTGCGTGGCGCTGGACCGCCGCGGCTTCGTGCTCACCGGCGAGACGCTGCCCCCCGAGGCGCGCGACGGGGAGACGTGGAAGAACGCCGGCCGCGCGCCCTTCTTCCTGGAGACCAGCCTTCCCGGCGTGTTCGCCGCCGGCGACGTGCGGGCGGGGTCGGTAAAGCGCGTGGCGTCCGCCGTGGGCGAGGGGTCAATGTCGGTGACGTTCGTGCACTCGCACATCGGCGCGACGGTGTAACGCTCCCCGATCATCCGGTTGCGGGGGGTGCGCCAGCGAGGTACGCTACCCCCCGCGGCGCCGCCGGCGAGCGTCC
>DASQBH010000409.1:0-3051 GCA_035635315.1 Longimicrobium sp. | reverse complement strand
GGGATGCGGGGCGTGCCGGGGGACGGGCTACCGCGGGCGGACGGGGATCTACGAGCTGGTGATGATGGACGACGCGCTGCGCGCCGAGCTGCTGCGCCGCCCCGACGGCGATGCGCTGCGCCGACTGGCCGTTCGCCAGGGAATGCGCCCCCTGCGCGCCGACGGCTGGCGGCAGGTGGCCGCCGGCGTCACCACGCCCGGCGAGGTGCTGCGCGTGGCGTGAGGAGACGGGCACCGAGCTGCGTCCGCGGCGCCCCCTCCGGGCTCGTAAACCTCGCCCACCTCCCCCAAAAACCCTGGGGGAGGTTGATGTGGGGCTGGATGAGGAGCGATTCGGACACTCCGGCGCGGGATGGTGGGCCACCCCCCTCCCCGGCCCTTCCCCACAAACTGCGTGGGGGAGGGAGGTGCGACGCACCTTCGGGAACGCGATCGAAGTTCTCCCCCTCTCCCGGCGCAGTTTGCCGGGGGAGGGGGCCGGGGGGTGGGGGACCACGGACGCAGTGGGAAGCCTGCTGTCCGCGATCGAAGTTCTCCCCTCTCCGTGAGGAATGAACGGGGAGGGGCCGGGGGAGGGGCACCCCGCGGGTCGCGCCCCAGCAGAGGAATGCCAGAGGAATGCCGGTCAGTTTCGTGTCGTGTCGGGTCGGGATCGATCGAAATCCACGGAACCGGAGAGGCAGCATGCGCAGGGCGGGATTTACGCTGGTGGAGATCCTGGTGGTGATCATCGTCATCGCCATGCTGGCCACGCTGGTGGCGCCGAGCGTCTTTCAGCACGTCGACAGCGCCAAGGCGTCCACCGCCAAGGCGCAGATCGAGATGCTTTCCGCCGCGCTGGACGCGTACCGGCTGGACAACGACCGCTATCCCACCACCGAGCAGGGGCTGGCCGCGCTGCACCAGGCCCCGGCCGCCGCCCCCGCGCCGCGCCGCTGGCGGGGCCCGTACCTGCGCCGCGAGCTGCCGATGGACCCCTGGGGCAAGCCCTACGTCTTTCGCAGCCCCGGGACGGTGAACCCGCACAGCTTCGACCTGCTGACCCTGGGCCGCGACGGCAAAGAGGGCGGCGATGGCGAGGACGCCGACGTGCTGAGCTGGAAGTAGCGCCGATGCCCGCATTCGCCTACCGCGCGGCCAACGCGTCCGGACGCACCGTCCGCGGCGTGGAAGAGGCCGAGTCCGCCCCCGCGCTGGAGCGCCAGCTGGGGCTGCGCGGCCTGTACCCGCTGGACGTGGCCCCCGCCTCCGCGGCCGACGCGGAGCCGCGCCACGCCGGCTTTCGCGGGCGCCGCGCGGACGTGGTGGAGGCGGTGCGCTACCTGGCCACGCTGCTGGACGCCGGCTTTCCCCTGGACCGCGCCCTGGCCGCCGTCTCTCGCGTGGTCGCCCGGCGCGACGTGGCCGCGGCGGTGATGGACGCGCGCGAGCGGGTGCGCGGCGGCGCGCGGCTGGAAGAGGCCATGGCCGCGCACCCCCGCATCTTTCCCCGCTTTGCCGTGGGGATGGTGCGCGCGGGCGAGCGCGGCGGGCACCTGGCCGCCGCGCTGGACCGCCTGGCGGGGCAGATGGAGCGCGAGCAGGCCCTCCGCTCGCGCCTGGCCTCGGCCATGGTCTACCCGCTGGTGATGTGCGCGGTGGGCGCGGGCGCGCTGGTGGTCCTCTTCGTCTACGTCCTCCCCCGCTTCGTGGCGCTGCTGGCGGATACGGGGAGCGCGCTGCCGAAGTCCACCGCGGCGCTGCTGGCGGCGGGCGGGTTCCTCTCGCAGTGGTGGACGGCGATCCTGGTGGGGATCGTAGGCCTGGTGGCGGGGATGGCGTCGTGGCGCGCGACCGACGAGGGGCGCGCGGCGACGGACCGCGTCCTCCTGCGCGTGCCGCTCATCGGCGGGCTGCGCAGGCGCGTGGCCGCCGCGCGGCTGGGGCGGTCGCTCTCCACCCTGCTGGAGAGCGGGCTGCCGATCCTCCCCGCGCTGGAGGTGGCGGCGGAGTCGCAGGCGGACGCGGCGGTGGCGGCGGAGGTGCTGCGGGCGCGCGAGGAGGTGCGCGCGGGCGACCGGCTGGCGGCGTCGCTGCGGCGGACGGGGATCTTTCCCTTCCTCTTCGTGCAGATGGTGGAGGTGGGCGAGGAGGGCGGCCGCCTGCCGGAGATGCTGGACCGCGGCGCGGCGGCCATGGAGGGCGAGCTGGAGCGCCGCCTGGACCGCATGCTCCGCCTGCTGGAGCCGCTGCTGATCGTCGTATTCGGCGGGATCGTGGGCTTCGTCGCGCTCTCGCTGCTGCAGGCCATCTACGGGATCCGTGCGGATGCATTCTGATCTCCCCCGTCCCGTCTCCGCCTTCACCGGCGCGTCTGCCGCCGCGGTGGACCGCCGCGCCGACCCGCGGCAGGTGATCCCCATCGCCGAGCACCGCGCGCCCGTCCCCCGCGGCCGCGCCCGGCTGGCCATGGCGGCAGGGCCGGACCGCCTGGTCGTCGTCCGCCTCCGCCGCGGGGTGCGGGGGCCGCGGGTGGAGGAGGTGATGCGGTACGAGCTGCCGTCCGCGGACGGCGCGGCGCTGGAGGAGGGGCTGCGCGGGCTGGCGGCGGAGCTGGGCGCGGGGGGCGGAAGCCTCGACGTGGCGCTGATGCGGCGGATGGCGCACGCCAAGGTGGTGCCGCTGCCGCCGGTGCGCCGCGCGGAGCTGGGCGCGCTGCTGCGCCGCAACGCGCGCCGCCACTTTGCCGTGCGCGACGAGCCGCTGGTGGCCGACGCGCTGCGGATGCCCGGCCCCCGCAGCGGATCGCTGGTCCCCGCGCTGGCGGCGTGCGCGCCCGCCTCGGTGGTGGAAGGGATCGCGGACGCGGCGGAGAGCGCCGGCTTCGCCATCGGGCGGATGGTGCCCGCGGCGGTCGCGCTGGCGGAGGCGGTGCGGGCGCGGGTGCCGCGCGCGCGGCGGGGGCGCGTCGCCGCCGTCTGCTGCGCGCCGGGGTCGCCGGAGCTGGTGCTGCTGGAGAACGGCGCCGTGCGGATGGTGCAGCCGCTCCCCGCATCCACCGACCCCGTGGGG
>DASQBH010000408.1:0-3654 GCA_035635315.1 Longimicrobium sp. | reverse complement strand
GATTAAAGCTTGTCAAGCGCGGAATCAGCCAGTGCAAAGCAAGCGTCGGCGCGACTCCAACGGTGAGCACCGGATCGGCCTGCATCGAGGCCACCTGCTCAGAGAGCCGGGCGATCGCATCGAAGGCTTCGGTCAGGCCGGGCTGGAACGACCGCCCCTGATCCGTGAGCTCGAGCCTATTGGCATGACGGTGGAAGAGCGCGAACCCGAGGTGTCTTTCCAGCAGCCGCACCATCTGGCTCACCGCCGTTTGAGTGACATTCAACTCCTCCGCTGCTGCCTTGAAGCTGCCATGCCGTCCAGCCGCTTCGAAGGCTCGCAAGCCGTTCAAGGAGGGCATCTGGCGAGACATCAGTATCCCAAGTTTAAGGTACGACGCCTCGCTGATGGGGTACACCTCGCCGTTCGCGGGGATGCGCTACCGGTTCGAGGTGGCGCCCACGCTGGGCGCCCTGCAGTTCGCCACGCTTACGGCCGACTTTCGCCGCTACTTCTTCCTGCGGCCGTTCACCCTGGCCGTCCGCGGCATGCACGTGGGCCGCTACGGGCGTGACGAGCACCGGGTGGGCGCCATCTACCTGGGGTGGCCGTTCCTGATCCGCGGCTACGGGCGCGACAACGTGGCCGACTCCTGCCGGCCCACGGTCGAGACGGGCGGCGGCAGGGAGTGCGACCTGTACTTCGACGAGCTGGTGGGGAGCCGGGTGGCGCTGGCCAACGTGGAGCTGCGGGTGCCCATCATCCGCCAGCTGGTGGTGGGGAACGCGCTGGGGCTGCCGCCGGTGGAGGGCTTTGTGTTCGCCGACGCCGGCACGGCGTGGGGGAGCATCGAAGGGGCCGCGGGCCAGGTCATCGAGACGAGCGCCACCTTCCGCCGCGGCGTCGAGCCGGCCGTGAATGAGCGTGGGATCGTGACCAGCGCAGGCGTGGGCGCGCGGATGAACCTGTTCGGCTACTTCGTGATCGAGGGGGTGTACGTAAAGGCCTTCGAGCGCGATCGCGGGTTCCACTGGCAGTTCTCGCTGCAGCCCGGGTTCTGACGGAGGGAAGTGCGAGAGTGCGAAAGTGCGGGAGTGCGAAAGTGGCGCTCCCGCACTTTTCGCGTTCGGGGGACGGGCCTGGGCTTCGCCCCGGGAACCATGGGCTACGGGCGCCACGGGCGAAAAGGCGCCACGGGCCAAGGGCGCCACAGGCCAAGGGCGCCACGGGCCAAGGGCGCCACGGGCAAGCCACCCCGGGCTAAAGCCCGGGGCTGGAACTGCCATAAGCCCCGCCCTGGGCTCGCGGAGCTCGCCCGGCGGGGCTTCACCTGCTCGGGTGGGCCGGGGCCGGCGCAGATGGCGGGTAAGGCTCGCCGGCCGGCTCCTGGCCGCGGAACACACCGCAGGCAGTTGCGACGTTTATACCCTCTCCCGCTTGCGGGAGAGGGTGCGAGCCTAGGCGAGCGGGTGAGGGCCCTCGCACTTTCGCACTTTCGCACTTTCGCACTCCCGCACTTTCGCACTTTCGCACTTTCGCACTTTCGCACTCCCGCACTATCTTCCCGCGCATGACTGAGCGCCCATTCAGCGAAAGCCGCGAGCAGCGCCGCCGGGCCATCCTGGAGTCGGCGGTGCGGGTGTTTGCGGAGCACGGCTTTTTTGCGGCGCGCATCCGCGACATCGCGGCGGGTGCGGGGGTGGCCGAGGGCACCATCTACCTGTACTTCGAGGGCAAGGACGACCTGCTGCTCACCGCCTTTCGCGAAAAGGTGAACGAGTTCGTGGCGGCGGCGCAGGAGGTGATGGGGTCGAGCCTCCCTTTCCAGGAGCGGCTGGCGCGCTTCGTTCAGCTGCAGCTGGAAAGCATCGAGGCAGAGCCGCAGCTGGCCACCGTGCTCCTTCTGGAATCGCGGCAGAGCAGCAAGTTCTACGGCGGGGCCGTGCGCGACGTGCTGCGGACGTACGCGCAGGCCATCGACACCCTGCTGGCCAGCGGCGTGGAGCGCGGCGAGGTGCGCCAGGACACGGAGATCCCCCTGGTACGGCGGATGCTGATCGGCGCGCTGGAAGAGGTGGAGTTGGAGTGGCTGCTGGGCGAGCGCACGCGCCCGCTCACGCCCGTGGCCCCGCGCTTCGCGGCGGCGTTCCACCGCGGGATCGCGGCGGGGTGACCGCTGGACAGGCGGAAGTGGGGATGATAGGTTGTTCGCCTGCCCCGCCATGGACGCGGGCGGACGCAACCGGAACGAGCCCGCGCCGCGGGCGTGGCGGAGCAGAACGAGCATGGCTGACCTGAACGTCCAGCGCACGACCACGCACGAGGTGGTCGAAGAAGACTACGAGAACTGGGAGATCGCCCTCTGGCTGCTGGGCATCCTGGCCATCCCCGGCGTGCCGATCCTGATGGTGGTGTTCCTGACGCCCTGGAGCGGCCTGTAAGCCCTTCCGCCGCAGTCGCCTGAGGCCCCCGCTCGTCGCGAACGAGCGGGGGCCTTTTTTCCTGGTTGAAGCTCGTGCATCCACTCAAGGGAAAAGAATCTCATGTACCGCGCGGGGGGCGGCACGTAGATTGATCCATTACGGGGTCGGCGCCCGGGTGGACGCCGAATGCCTCCCTTTCCGGAGGAGGTGGAGGATGAGGACGCACTGGGCGCGCGTGGCCCTGCTGCTGGCACTGGGCACGGCGGCGTGCGGGGGGCGCGAAAAGCCGTCGCTGGGCAAGCCCGAGCGGCCGGCGGTGGTGCACGTGGCCAACAACGGCTTTGCGGACGTGACGGTGTACGTGCTGCAGTCGGGGATGCGCTGGCGGCTGGGGACGGTGACGGGGCTTTCGCGCCAGCGGTTCCCCCTGCGGCTTTCCCACGACGTGGGCGACATGTACCTGCTGGCGGACCCCGTCGGCGGGTCGCGCGGCTACCTGAGCCCGGCGGTGCGCGTGCACCCGGGCGAGGCGGTGGACCTGCGGCTGCACGCCACGCTCAGCATGTCGAGCGTCTCCGTCTGGGGACCCTGAGCGTGGCGGCGGTCCTTCTCCCCGGGCGGGTGCGCGGCGCGGCACCCGCCCGAACGTTCTGCTGACTTTCAACGACGCCGCCTTGCTGCGCCTGGAAGACGTTCTCGCCCGCATCCCCGCCCGCCCCGACGCCGCCGGGCTGGTGGCCGGCTTCGTTCCCCCACCCCGCTTTCGCACCAAGCGCTTCGACGACTACCGGCCGGATCCGCGCCACCCGTCTCAGGCGGCCGCCGTGGAGCGGCTGCGCGCCGTGGCGGCTGAGCTCCATCGCGCGGGGGGCGGATGGAAGCGGCTGCGCGCGGCGTTCGGCGGGGTGGCGCGCGGGTCGGGGGTGTACCTGGATGGCGGCTTCGGGGTGGGAAAGACGCACCTGCTGGCGTCGCTGTGGCACGCGTCGCCGGGGCCGCGCGCGTACCTGAGCTTCGACGAGCTGGTGTACGCCATCGGGCTGCTGGGGGTGGAGGGCGCGCGGCAGGCGTTCCGCGGCATGCGGCTGGTGGCGGTGGACGAGTGGGAGCTGGACGATCCCGGCAACCTGAAGCTGGCGCTCGCCTTTCTGCGCGGGGCGCTGGCGGACGGCATCCGCGTGGCCACGACCTCCAACACCATCCCGGACGAGCTGGGGCGCGGCCGGTTCGACCAGAAGAACTTCAGGACGGA
>DASQBH010000407.1:0-5604 GCA_035635315.1 Longimicrobium sp. | reverse complement strand
GGTCTCCTGGATCACCCACCGCCTTCGCGACCGGGACGGCTACGGCCACGGCAAGAAGAAGGCGGAGAACACCCTGCTGCGCTACGTGAGCCGCGCGGCGGCAAAGCTGTCGCCGTTCTCCACCCTGACCCCGCTGGCGCTGGCCTCCGTGCGCGCCGACGTGGCCCCGGGGGTGCCGCGGCTGGCGGGGAGCGCCTGGCGCGCGCGCTCGCTGGTGCGCATCAAGCCGTACATGCTCAAGCAGTACGGCGAGATGCTGCGCCGCTACCCGCCGCTGCGCGACACGCTGCCGGTGGCGCTCAACAACTCCGTCACCGAGTTCGCCCCCGGCCAGTTCCGGTTCCTGTGCCCGGCCCGCTGGCGCTACGACGAGCGGGTGGGAAAGGTCGTCTACCGCGAGCAGTCGCTGGTAAAGGTGGGGCTCAAGGGCCCGCTGGTCGCCCGGCTGCGGGAGGTGCTCTCCGCCGGCGGCGTGCGCTACCGCGAGCTGGTTTCCCGGATGGAGGGCGAGTTCGCGGAGCGCGGGACGGCCCACCAGGTGGCCGGGCAGATCGGCCAGCTGGCGGAGCTGGGGTTTCTGCACCTGGTGCTCCCCTGGTCGGGGCACGAGATGCACCTGGAAAAGCGCATGCTCCGCCACCTGCGCTCCCTTCCCCACGACGACGCGCTCGCGGCGTTCACGGAGCCGCTGGAGCGCCTGGTTCGCCTGGAAGATGGCTACGCCGCGGCGGACGACCCCGGGGCGTCGCTGCGGGAGATCGAGCGGCTTCCCGAAGCCCTGTGGCGCGCCGCCGCCCCCCTGGGCGGGCTGGACCCGGAGGTGGTCTGCGGCCGGGCGTCGGAGCACAACGTGCACGAGGAGGTGTTCCTTCTTCCGCGCGACCGGGACGCCGCGTCGCCCTTCCTGGTGAGCCTGTCGCGGGCGGCGGCCGAGGAGGCGCTGGCCAGCGTTGCGCCCATGGTGCGGCTCGCGAGCCTCTTCGACCGGCGCCACGACTTTCACCACGCCATGGCGGCCCTTGCCGCGGAGCGCTGGCCCGGCCAGGCCGAGGTGGGGCTGCTGGAGCTGTTCCAGGAGGTCCAGCCGCTCTGGCGGGAATACCTGCGCTTTCACGTCGGCGCCCGGGACGACGACGGGTGGCGGACCACGTGGAACCCGCGGGCCCTTCCCGAGGTGGAGGCGCTGGGGCGGCACCGGGACGCCGTGCTGCGGGAGATGGAGGACTGCCTGTGCGTGGAGGACGGGGTGCAGCGCCTTTCCCCCGCGGCCCTGGGCGCGGTGCTCGACCGCGTGCCGGCGCGCTACACCTCCGCCGCGGGAGGGGCGTGCCTCTTTCTGCAGCCCGCCAGCACCGACGGCTCCCTCTGGATGCTCAACCGCATGAAGGAGGGGACGGGACGCTTCGGCAGCCGGTACACGCCGGTGATGGACCGCGCCACCCGGCGCCGGTACGCCGCGCACCTGGCCGCCCGCGGATACGTCCAGGTGGACGGCGAGCGGATGACGCTCCTGGACCTGCGCTGCACGCAGGGCGACAACATCAACGTCCACGCGCCCCAGACACCCGCCGTCCTCACCCTTCCGGGCGAGGACGCCCGGGTGGGCGGGGCGCGGCAGGTGTCGCTGGCGGAGCTGCGGGTCTCGTTTCCCGGTGACGGGCGGCGCGCGGTGCTGCGCGGCCGCGACGGCACTCCCTACCTGGCGGCGTTCCTGGGGCTGGCGTACGAGGACTACACCCCTCCCCTGATCCGCTTTCTCTGCGCCTTCGGGCCCAGCGAGATGAACCCGGTGTTCCCCACGTTCGCCCTCCACCACGACGGCCCCGTGGAGGTGCGCCGCCGCACCGTCGCGGGAAACGTGGTCCTGCAGCGCGCCACGTGGACGTTTCCGGCCCACCTGCTGCGCGACGAGATCGCGGGGATGGCCGACGCGGACGCGTTCGCCGCCCTCAACCGCTGGCGCATGGAGCGCGGGATCCCCGACCGCGTGTTCCTGTCGGAGCGCACCGCCCACCCGGTGCGAGGACTCCGCACACAGCCCCAGTACCTGGACTTCACCTCTCCGCTCTTCGTGGCCCTGCTCCAGTCGGTGCTGGAGGCGCAGGGGGACTGGGTGTCGCTGGTGGAGATGCTTCCCACCCCGGAGATGTTCGCGCCCGACGAAGCCGGCAGCCGCTGGGCGCTGGAGGTTCTTCTCGATTCGCTCGCAGTGGGACCGGAGCCCCTGTCGGCGCCCGGTCCGGAGTTCGGCGCCCGCCCCCGCGCCGGCGCCGCGTCCCCGCCGATCGCGGCGGGGAGCCCCCTCACCCGAGCCTGAAGGCTCATCCCAAGGAGGCAGCCATGCCCGAGAACCAGAACGAGCTCGACAACGTGGAGATCGAGCCCCTTACGGACGTAGACCTGGAAGACGTGGCCGGCGGCACGACCTCCTCCACCAGCGGCGGCGACAGCTGCTGCTCGTGCAGCCGCTGCTCCGACACGGCGGTGGCGCCCACGCCGACCCCGACGCCGGGGGTGGTGGCGCCCAGGGTCTGAGCAGGGCCGCGTGAGTGCCGGGCGTGTGGGCAGGCAGGCGGCTGCCCGCACGGCCGAACCTGGATGATCGGGTGCCGGCATGGCACCGATGGGCGGGCGCGCACGCGCATCAACCGGATGGAGCCATGGACGAGACCGAGAAGCAGGAGCTGTTCGAGAACCTGGAGATCGAAGGCCTGACCGAAGAGGAGCTGGAGCGGCTGGCGGAGGGCGTGCGCAACACCAGCCACGGCCCGCCCTGCTGCTCCTGCACCCACTGCTCCGCCGGGGGCGATCCCCGAAAGTGGCTGTACCCCGCGGAGAGCAAGCCGGAGTGAAAGGACGGCCCGCGGGGGGAGACCCGGCCCCGCGGGCGAAAAGACGAGACGCATCCGGTCGCGGACCCGGTCCGCGCCCGGTCCGGAGTTCGGTGCCCGCCCCCGCGCCGGCGCCGCGTCCCCGCCGATCGCGGCGGGGAGCCCCCTCACCCGAGCCTGAAGGCTCACACCCTGGAGGCAGCCATGTCCGAGAACCAGAACGAGTTCGACAACGTGGAGATCGAGCCCCTCTCCGACGAAGACCTGGAAGAGGTGGCCGGCGGTACGACCTCCTCCACCAGCGGCGGCGACAGCTGCTGCTCGTGCAGCAACTGCTCCAACCGCGCCGCGCCGGCGCCGTCGCCCACGCCCTGAGCGGGGCCCGCGTGAGTGCCGGACGTGCGGGCGGGCAGGCGGCTGCCCGCACGTCCGGACCTGGATGATCGGGTGCCGGCATGGCACCGATGGCGGGCGCGCACGCGCATCAACCGGATGGAGCCATGGACGAGACCGAGAAGCAGGAGCTGTTCGAGAACCTGGAGATCGAGGGCCTGACCGAAGAGGAGCTGGAGCGGCTGGCGGAGGGCGTGCGCAACACCAGCCACGGGCCACCCTGCTGCTCCTGCACCCACTGCTCCGCCGGGGGCGACCCCCGAAAGTGGCTGTACCCCGCGGAGAAACGGCCGGAGTGAAAGGACGGCCCGCGGGGGGGGAGAAACCCGGCCGCGCGGCAAAAGACCTGACGCATCCGGTCGCGGACCGCGGTCCGCGCCCGGTCCGAAGTTCGGCGCCGCCCCGTGCCGGCGCCGTGTCCCCGCCGATCACCGCGGGGTCCCCTCACCCGAGCCTGAGGGCTCAACCCATGGAGGCAGCCATGCCCGGGAACCAGGACGGGATCGAGAACGTGCAGATCGAGCCCCTCTCGGACGAAGATCTGGAGGGAATGGCCGGTGGTACGGAGTCCTGGCCCAGCAGTGGGGAGAACTGCTGCTCCCTCGCACACTGCTCCAATGGTGGGCCGGAGACCACGCCGTGATCAGGGCCGGCCGGAGTGAAGGACGCGCCGCTGGCGGAAACCGGCCGCGCGGGCGAAGACGAAACGGACCCGGTCCCGAAACGCCGGCCCGGCGGGCGAAGCGCCGGGAGCCACGAACCCTTGCCTGTCAATGAACCCGATTGCTTCCGAGCCCCTGGACTGGCTCCACTTCGTACGCCGCAGCGGCGACGAAGGACGGCGCTGGGCGGAGCAGTACCGGAGCGCCCGGGAGCTGGAGGCGCTGAGCACCCGGTCGCTGGGATGCCTGCGCCGGCGCCGGTTCGACGAGGGATACGCCCTGCTGATGCAGCTGGGCGACGAGATCCGGTCGGCGAAGGTGGCGGAGCCCTCCATGCGCGCCGTCCTGGACCGGTGGTACTACGGGGTGCTGGGCTACTACTTCTACTGCCTGGACCAGTCCGACCAGGCGGAGGCGGCCATGGTGCAGGCGCACCAGGCGGTCGCCGCGGCCATCGGCGCCCGGCGCTTTCTGCTGCCGCTGGCCAACCACTGCAACGAGTTCCGCCTGCACCGCGCGCGCATCGCCCGCAACCGCGCCCGCTGGGACGAGATGCGGACGCACGTGGACGAGGCGCGGGGGATGATGACGGGCGCCGTTCCGTTCTGCCTGCTGGAGGACGCCACGCCGGTGGGGATCCCGGCGATCCGCGCGTTCTACGCCGCCATCCCCTCGCTGACGGCCGCGGAGCGGGACTCGCTGGCGGGGCTGCTGGACGACGCGGTTCGCCTGCGCGACTTCGAGCAGTTCGTGAACGCCATGTACCGCATCCCCGGCTTCGTCATTCCCTACCCCTGACCGCGCGGAAGACCGGATGACCCATCTTGCCCTCCACGTCTATTTCTGGGGCGACCCCGAGACCGACCGGCTCCTGACCGAATGCCTGGGCCCGGCCGCGCGCGAGCTGCGGGACGAGGGCCTCCTGGAGCGCTTCTGGTTCACCGGCTTCGACACCCGCGGCCCCCACGTCTTTGCCGTGCTGAGCACGCCGGACGGGGGTTCGGACCCGGTGCGGAGCCGGATGGCGGCGCGCCTGGACCGCTACCTGGCGGAGCACCCCAGCACGGCCCCGCTCACCGCCGGGGAGATCGAGCGGCGCCACGCCGAGTGCCGGGGCAAGCGGCTCTCCGCCATCGACGCCGAGCCCGGCTTTGCATCCAACAACACGTACCGCATGGCGGCGCACCCGGCCGACGGCTACCCCTTCTGGCTGGGCGCGGAAGTGGCCGCCCAGGACGCGCTGTGGCGCGGGGTGCAGGACGTGGCCTTCTGGGCGATCGAGCAGCGCCGGGCCCGGACCTCCACCGCGGGAGCGGTGCGCTGGATCGCCGCCGTCGACCGCGCGCTGCTGCGGGCCGGGGAGGACCCGGCGGAGTTCTGGAGACACCACGCGCAGACGCTGCTGGTGCACCTGGAAGAAAGGCTGCAGGCGGACGAAGCGCAGGTCCTCGCCACCCTGCCCACGGCGGTGGGCGAGCGGAACCGCGCCGTCTTCGGCCGCCTGTGGGACGAGCCGCCGCGGGAGTCCCTGGCGGACGGGCTCGTGGAGATCGTCCTGGCGCACGACGGGCGCACGCCGGCGCAGAAGCGGATGCTGCTGCGCGACCTGAACCACTGCACGCTGGCGCAGCTGGGCCAGCCCGTTCTGCACCACGTGCCGCTGATCCTGTACGCATGGCAACGCAACCTGCAGCCCCAGCCCGCCGCGTAAAGGGCGG
>DASQBH010000406.1:0-2696 GCA_035635315.1 Longimicrobium sp. | reverse complement strand
CTCTTCCACTCGTACGCGTTCGACTTCTCCGTGTGGGAGATCTGGGGCGCGCTGCTGTACGGCGGGCGCGTCGTGATCGTGCCGCTGGACGTAAGCCGCGATCCCGAGGCGTTCCACGCGCTGGTCCGGCGCGAGGGCGTGACCGTGCTGAACCAGACGCCCTCCGCGTTCCGGCAGTTCATCCGCGTGGATGCGGAGCGGGGCGGCGCGCTGGCGCTGCGCGTGGTGGTCTTCGGCGGCGAGGCGCTGGAGCCCGCTTCCCTGCGCGAGTGGGTGGAGCGGCGCGGCATCGACACGCCGCGGCTGGTGAACATGTACGGGATCACCGAGACCACCGTGCACGTGACCTGGCGGCCGCTGAGCCGCGAGGACGTCTTCGGCGGATCGGGGAGCCCCATCGGCGTCCGCATCCCCGACCTGCGGCTGTACGTGCTCGACCCGGCGCGGCGGCCGGTGCCGATCGGGGTGCCGGGCGAGCTGTACGTGGGTGGCGCAGGTGTGGCGCGCGGATATCTGAACCGCCCCGAGCTTACGGCGCAGCGCTTTGTCGAGAACCCCTTCGGCGAGGGCCGGCTGTATCGCACGGGCGACCGGGTGCGCTGGCTGGCGGATGGGACGCTGGACTACATGGGGCGCCTGGACGAGCAGGTGAAGATCCGCGGCTTCCGCATCGAGCTGGGCGAGATCGAGGCCGCGCTGCGCCAGGTGGCCGGCGTTGCGGACTGTACCGTCGTCGTGCGCGATAACGACGGCGACCGGCGGCTGGTGGCGTACGTGGTGGGTGAAGCGGAGGCCGAGGCGCTGCGCGACCGCCTGCGCCAGGGCCTGCCGGAGTACATGGTACCGGCGGCGTTCGTCCCGCTGGAGCGGCTGCCGCTGACCGCGAACGGCAAGCTGGACCGCAAGGCGCTTCCGGCGCCGGAGGGGGATGCGTACGCGCGGCGGAGCTACGAGGCACCGCTGGGGGAGGTGGAGGCGGCGCTGGCCGGGATCTGGGCAGAGATGCTGGGGGTGGAGCGGGTGGGGCGGTGGGACCACTTCTTCGAGTTGGGCGGGCACTCGCTCCTGGCGATCAAGCTGATCGGGCGGATGCGGCGCGCGGGGCTGTACACGGACGTACGAGCCCTGTTCACCACGCCGGTGCTGGCCGAGCTGGCACTGGTCGTGGGCGGAGCGTCTCCGGAGATGGAGATCCCCGCGAACGGGATCCCGGAGGGGTGCGGGTCCATCACGCCGCAGATGCTGCCGCTGGTGGAGCTCACGCAGGTGGAGATCGACCGGATCGTGGCGGGGGTGCCGGGTGGCGCCGCGAACGTGCAGGACATCTACCCTCTGGCCCCGCTGCAGGAGGGGTTCCTCTTCCACCACCTGATGTCGCAGGAGGGGGATCCGTACCTGCTGTCGAGCGTGGCCGAGTTCGACACCCGCGCGGGTCTGGAGCAGTACCTGGCGGCACTGCAGGCGGTGATCGATCGCCACGACATCCTGCGCACGGCAATGGCCTGGGAGGGGCTGCGCGAGCCGGTGCAGGTGGTCTGGCGACACGCGCCGCTGCCGGTGGAGGAGGTGCAGCTGGATGCGGAGGCCGAGGATGCGGCCGCGCAGCTGTGGCGGCGCTACGACCCTCGGCACTACCGGATGGACCTGGGGCGGGCGCCGTTGCTGCGGGCGTGCATCGCCGAGGACCGCGCGCGTGGCCGGTGGCTGCTGCTGATGCTCAAGCACCACCTGACGGGCGACCACGAGTCGGTGGAGGTGCTGCGGGAGGAGGTCTCGGCGCACCTGCTGGGCCTCGAGTCGGAGCTGCCGGCGCCACTGCCGTTCCGCAACTACGTGGCGCAGGCGCGCCTGGGGGTGAGCCGGGAGGAGCACGAGCGGTTCTTCCGCGGGCTGCTGGCGGACGTGGAGGAGCCCACGGCGCCGTACGGGCTGCTGGACGTGTGGGGGGAGGGACGCGGGATCGGGGAGGCGCGGCTTGCGGTGGCGAGCGACCTGGGCGCACGGCTGCGCCGCCGGGCGCGGGCGCTGGGGGTGACCGCGGCGAGCCTGTGCCACGTGGCCTGGGCGCAGGTGCTGGCGCGGCTGAGCGGCCGTCCTGACGTGGTCTTCGGTACGCTGCTCTTCGGCCGGATGCAGGGCGGAGAGGGCGCGGAGCGGGTGATGGGCCCCTTCATCAACACGCTGCCGGTGCGGATCGGGGTGGGAGAAGAGGGGGTCGAGGCGGCGGTGCGGCGCACGCACGCCCTGCTGGCGGACCTGCTGCGGCACGAGCACGCCTCCCTGGCGCTGGCCCAGCGCTGCAGCGGCGTGGCGGCACCCGCGCCGCTGTTCACCTCGCTGCTGAACTATCGCTACGGCGGGGGGACGAGGCAGCGGGCGGGGCAGCTCAGGGAGGGAGGGACGAGCATTCGCGTACAGGAGCGGACGAACTACCCTGTGACGCTCGCGGTGGACGACCGGGGGGAGGAGTTCTCGCTGGCGGCGCAGGTGGCGGCCCCGGCCGATGCGGAGCGGGTGTGCCGGATGATGCACACGGCGCTGGAGCGGCTGGTCGAGGCGCTGGAGCTCGCTCCCGGGCGGGCGATCGGGAGCATCGACGTGCTCCCGGAGGCGGAGCGCGAGCAGGTAGTGGAGGCGTGGAACCACACGGCGCGCGAATACTCCGCGCCGCCGGCCCACGCGCTCTTCGCCGAGTG
>DASQBH010000405.1:0-2853 GCA_035635315.1 Longimicrobium sp. | reverse complement strand
CCACGTGGTCCCTCCGGAAAGTACCGGCGCTGCAGATCGTCGAGCGTCTGGGAGAGGTGATAGGTCACCCGCTCGAAGACTGCCGCGCCGGCGAGAACAAAGTTCTGCTCGGCGGACGAATCCGGGTTCCCCGACTCGTCTAGATAAAGCAAGTACATGGACAGACTGGACGAAAGTAGACAAAAAAAGGCGACTGACGGCCAAGGCCACGCGCTTCAGATTAAGGAAGCGCTATCAGTCGCAGGTACAAAAGTAAGCCTGCCCACGCTGCCCGTCAAGCCCAAAAGCAAACAAAGCAATCAGGCTCGATGGAGCGCGCAAAAAAGGCCGGCGGCCCGGGAGAGATCCCGGGCCGCCGGCCGCGTTCCGTGCGAGCTTCAGCCGATTACGGCGCCGTCTTGGTGACGACGAAGGTGGCGCGGTACTGCGACTGCGGGATGGGGTTCGTGGAGCTCGGGTACGGGTCGAGCGACACCAGCCGGACGTTGTAGTTCAGGTAGTCGACCGAGGTGGGCTCCAGGTTGGTGTGCAGCTCGGCGCCGAAGGCCTTGCCGTCCTTGGAAAGCACCACCTGCACCACGGCGTCGCCGGCCCACACGCACTGCACGCCGGTGGGGCAGCGCGAATCGCTGGGCACCGCCTCGAAGCTCACCGTCAGCCCCTCACCCGCGACGGTGGCGCTGCGGCCCACGCGCAGCGTGAACGGCTGGTCCAGGGTCACGTTGGCGCTGGCGGCGGCAAGGCCCGACTCGGGGGCCTGCGACGGGGCGGTGGCGTCCTGGCTGCACGCGGCCAGGCTGGCGGCGAATAGAACAGCAAAAGCAGCTTTCTTCATGGTCGTGTCTCTCGGTTGGTACGTGGACCCGCCGCACGGGCGGCAGGCTGGTGATCGTCGGTCACGGGCGCCGCGTCCAGCGCGCCATCCAGCCGACATGAATGACGTTATACGATATCAGACATGCCGTCAATGGAAAAGCATAAATTATTGCGAGACAACAAACTACGATCTACGGTGGCTTCGGACGTTCGTTCGTACGGATCACCGATTGAGACATGCTTGCCGCACGACCAAGGGACAGTTTCCCCACTGTTCTCGCGAGTAATGCACTCCCACCACCGCCGCAATGGGTAATTATACCCACGCACGCAATGAACAGGTTCACACGGAGTACGCGGAGGCGCAAAGGGAGCACGCGGATGACAGGTGACCGCACGGCCTCTCTCTCATTC
Organism: Longimicrobium sp.; assembly: GCA_035635315.1. GTDB lineage: Bacteria > Gemmatimonadota > Gemmatimonadetes > Longimicrobiales > Longimicrobiaceae > Longimicrobium. The sequence goes on along the minus strand of DASQBH010000405.1, from coordinate 1,623 downwards.
CCTCTGCGTCCTTCGCGTAGTCCGGAAAAAGAAACATCGAGGGGTACAGAGATACAGAGAACAGCCAGAGGAACAGAGGGAGCCAGAACCGACGCCCCTCTGTTCCTCTCTTTTATCCCTCTGTTCCTCTGTACCCAACCTTCTTTTTCGGGGCCTGGGTCCGCAACGAAAGCCCGCGTAACACGATGGGTGTGTCGCGACCCGAAAACGGCGGTGGGGCCGGGAGGATGCAGATCCCCCGGCCCCACCGCCGTTACCTCTTGCGTGCCGTCCTCAGTGCGGACCGCTAGAAGAACACCGGCTCCTGGTAGGCGCCGAACACCTCTTCCAGGGCCGCGCGGATCTCGTACAGCGTGGCGTAGGCGCGCACGGCGTCGAGCATGGCGGGGATCACGTTCTCCGTGGTGCGCGCGGCCTGCTTGAGGCGCTCCAGGGTGGCGTCCACCCGCGCCTGGTCGCGGCGCTGGCGCATGGCGGCCATCCGCTCGCGCTGCCGCAGCTCCGCCGCCTCGGTGATCTTGAGCAGCGGGATCTCCAGCTCCTCGCCCTCGACGGTGAACTCGTTCACGCCCACGATGGTGCGCTCGCCGCGCTCGATCTCCAGCTGCTGCCGGAACGCGCTGCGGGCGATCTCGCGCTGGAAGTAGCCCACCTCGATCCCCGGCACCACGCCGCCCAGCGTGTCGATCTCGGCAAAGATCGCCTCCGCCTGCGCCTCCATCTGGTCCGTGAGCGCCTCCACGTAGTAGCTGCCCGCCAGCGGGTCGATGGTGTTGGGCACCCCCGTCTCGTACGCCAGCACCTGCTGCGTGCGCAGGGCAATCTGCACGGCGCGCTCCGTGGGCAGCGCCAGCGTCTCGTCCATGGAGTTGGTGTGCAGCGACTGCGTGCCCCCCAGCACCGCCGCCATGGCCTGGTAGGCCACGCGCACGATGTTGTTCTCCGGCTGCTGCGCCGTGAGCGTCACGCCCGCCGTCTGCGCGTGCGTGCGCAGGCGCCAGCTCTCCGGGTTCTTCGATCCGAAGTCCTCGCGCAGGTGGCGCGCCCAGATGCGGCGGGCGGCGCGGAACTTGGCGATCTCTTCGAAGAAGTCGTTGTGGACGTCCCAGAAGAAGGAGAGGCGCGGCGCAAAGTCGTCCACGTCCAGCCCCCGCTCCACCCCGCGGCGCACGTACTCGAGCCCGTTCTTGAGCGTGTACGCCAGCTCCTGCACGGCCGTGGACCCCGCCTCGCGGATGTGGTAGCCGCTGATGGAGATGGGGTTGTACTTGGGCGCCTCTTTCGAGGCCCACTCGAACATGTCCTCGATCAGCCGCAGCGCGGGCTCCGGCGGAAACACCCAGGCGTGCTGCGCCTGGTACTCCTTGAGAATGTCGTTCTGCACCGTCCCACGGAGCGCCTCGCCCGGCACGCCGCGCTCGGCGGCGACGAGCTCGTAGCAGAGGAGCAGGAGCGACGCGGGCGCGTTGATCGTCATCGACGTGGAGACCTCGTCGAGCGGGATGCCCTCGAGCAGGCGCGCCATGTCCTCGACCGAGTCGATCGCGACGCCCGTACGGCCGACCTCGCCGACCGCGACCGCGTCGTCGGAGTCGTAGCCGAGCTGCGTCGGCAGGTCGAATG
>DASQBH010000404.1:0-2916 GCA_035635315.1 Longimicrobium sp. | reverse complement strand
GTGCTTGCGCTGCCGCACGTGGGCGTCGTGGGGCGGCTGTACCAGCAGGGCGCGGACGCGGCGCGCGGCGACTACGTCGCGTTCCAGGACTCGGACAATGCGTGGCACCCGGAAAAGCTGGCGCTGCAGCTGGAGGCGCTGCGCGCGCACCCCGCGGCGCGGTGGAGCGGGACGGCGGCGGGGACCATGGATGCCGCGGGGACGCCGCTGCCCTACGACCGCGCCAGGACGCGCCCGCCCCGCTCCGGCTGGATCCTGGAGCCGCTGCTGACGCACGAGGCGGCTACCAACCTGCCCTCGCTGCTGATCGAGCGCCCGCTGCTGGCGGAGATCGGCGGGGTGGACGAGGAATGCGGCGTGGCGGCGGACCAGGACCTGATGCTGCGCCTGGCCGCGGCCGCGGAGTGCGCCGCGGTGGACCGGCCGCTGGTCACCATCCGCCTGCACGGCTCGCAGACGTCGCACACCTCGCGTGAGCCTGCCTCCGTGCCCATGCTGCGGGTCTACGAAAAGGCCGCGCGCTCCACCGCCTCGCCCGCCATCCGCCGCATCTGCCGCCGGCAGCAGGCGTTCTACGCGGCTCACGCGGCGCTCGGCTGGATGGCGCGCGGGCAGCGCGGCAAGGCGCTCGCGCTGATGCTGCGCTCCCTTCGCTACGACGCACGCGGCACCGGCGTGTGGAAGGCGCTCAGGCCCATCCTGGCGCGCAGACTGAGGCGCCCCCCGCCCGCCTAGCGCGGCACTCCGCACGCGACCGCCGTGCGCCGTCATCCTGTCCATCACGAGCTCCCTCGGTTCGGGTTCACGGTGCGGCCAGGTCCCGGAGCGCGTTCCCGCGGGCCCTCTCCCCCGCCGGACCTTTCGCTCGTTCCTCGCGACGGCCGGCGACCCCTCCCCCAAACCCCGGGGGAGGGGTTGGGGCGAACCGCAGCTTCTACTCGCACTTTCGCACTTTCGCACTTTCGCACTTTCGCACTCTCGCACTCACGCACTCACGCACTCACGCACTCACGCACTCACGCACTCACGCACTCACGCACTCTCGCACTCTCGCACTTCAGTTTTCGAGATTCCGCAGCGCGGCGGCGCGCTCCACCTGCACCCAGCGGGCGGCGTAGTCGTAGCGGGTCAGGATCAGGTTCAGGCCGGCCGACGTGTAGGCGGTGCGGGCGTCGATGAGCTCGATCTGCGGCGCGATCCCCTCCTGGTAGCGGCGCTCGACCAGCTCGTACGTCCGCCGGGCCGCGGCCAGCCGGTCCTCCGCCGTGGCGATGGCGCCGCGGGCGACTTCGGCGGATCGGTACGCCGTGCGTACCTGCAGCTCGATCTGCTGCTCCGCCTGCGCGCGGCCGGCGCGAGCCTGGTCGGCGGAGATGCGCGCCTGCTGCCGCCGCGCCCCCGTCTGCCCGCCGTTGAAGGCGTTCCACTGCACCACCAGCGAGGCGACGGCAAAGTCGTCGTCCGTGCTCAGCCGGTAGTCGGGGCCCTGGAATCCGTAGTCGACGGCCAGCGCCACCGTCGGCAGGCGCGCGGCGCCGGCCAGGCGCACCTGGCTCTCCGCCGCCGCGATCCCCGCATCCGACTGGCGCAGCTCCTCGCGGCCGGAGAGCGCACGGCGGACGGCCTCGTCCTCATCCACCGACATGGCGAACGCGAGCGCGCTGTCCGGCAGCACCTCCACCGGCGTGTCCAGGCCGCGGTTGAGCAGGTGGTTGAAGCGGCGCAGCGCCGACTGGCTGCGCACCTCCGCCTCCGCCAGCGCCTGCTGCGTCTCGCCGCGCTCGGCGCGGGCACGCAGGACGGCGTCCGGAGTGGCGGTGCCGCGCGCGACCAGGCGCTCGGCGACGCGAAGGTTCTCGTCCAGCAGGGGAAGGGTGGATCGATACAGCTCCACCACGCGGACGGAGCGCGCGTAGTCCAGGTAGGCGCTCTGCACGTCGGCGGCGAGCTGGCGGGTGGCCACGTTCAGCGCGTGGCCCTGCAGGTCGCGCAGGGTGCGGCGCAGCCGGTGGTTCTCGCCGATGGCGGGCTGGTACAGCGGCTGGGCGATGCGCACGCGCGTCTCCTGCGCCAGCGGCAGCCGCGCGTCCACGTCCGTGGGAAAGCGGTTGGAGCCGGTGAGCTCGTTCAGCGCGCCGTACGCCGGGTTCACCAGGTCGCCGATGTTCATCCCCCCGCTCATCTCGCTGTACCGCGCGTCAAAGGCCACGGTGGGGAGAAAGAGCCCGCGCGCCTCGCGCACCTCGGCGTCGGCGCGGTCCGTGGCCAGGCGCTCCTGGCGCAGGCCGAGGTTGCCCTCGATGGCCTGCCGCACGTAGCCGCCCAGCGGATCGTCCGCCTGCGCCCGGAGCGGCGCCGCGCCGAAGAGCGAAGAGGAGAGCAGCGCGGCGACCGCCAGCCGCGCGACGTGTGTCCGCCGTCCATCCAGGTACCGCATCGTGTCCACCTCCGGCCGGGGTGAGAGGGTCTGCATAACCGCGTGGGAACACCTGACTGCGTGCATGTTTCTAACAGCGTTAAGTCGATGGGCGTAAAGAACCTCCGCAGGGTACGGCGGGCGGGTTACGCCTGCTGTCCCTCGCGGAGGATTCCGCGGATCAGCGCGTCGATGATGGCCTTTGCCGTCGTCCGCAGGTCGCGCCAGTCCACCCACGGATCATGGCACTTGGCAATCTGCAGCGAGATGATGCCGTGCACGCTGCTCCACGTCATCTGCGCCAGCTCGTGCGCGTCCGTGAGCTCCGGCCGAAAGCGTCCCGCGGCCATGCCCTCCTGGACGGTCTGCAGCAGAAATCCGTACGCGTCCTCTTCCGGATTCTTTTCCGGGTGCTCGTGGACGGGCGTGCGCGTCATGAACATGATCTGGTAGTGGTGCGGGTTGTGGATGGCGAACTCCACGTACGCCATGCCGATCCG
>DASQBH010000403.1:0-4998 GCA_035635315.1 Longimicrobium sp. | reverse complement strand
GAAGCGGGATCGAATTCTCCCTCCCCCGCGCAGTTTGCGGGGGAGGGCCGGGGAGGGGGGCGGCGTCGGACGCAGACCGGGGTTCGCCGACGAGCCCGGGGTGAACGCGTTTCCGCGGGGCCCTCTCCCCCGACCGGCCTTTCGCTCGTTCCTCGCAACGGCGGTCGACCCCTCCCCCAAACTGCGGGGGAGGGGTTGGTGCGTCCGACGGTTTCTTCTGCTCCGACCCGTTCGAAGCGGGATCGACTTCTCCCTCCCCCGCGCAGTTTGCGGGGGAGGGCCGGGGAGGGGGGCGCCGTCTGACGCAGACCAAAGTCTGTCGAGGAGTCCGGGACGCTCTGCCCGCCCCTCACCCGCTCACCCCTTCACTCTCTACCCCCGCGTGTAGCTGGAATCCACGGCGAGCTCTTCCTTGCCCTCTGGCCACACGTTGTGGTGCACGATGCGCAGCGTCTCGCCCGGCGTGATGGCGATGAGCCATCCCCAGTCCGGCCCGGGCGGCGCGGCGTACGAGCCGCGGACGCTCACGGTCCCGTCGTCCAGGACGGAGCCGGTGCACGCCATCACCTTTTCGCCGTTGTGAAAGCTGTCGATCCAGTGCGCGGTAGCCGTCCCCGCCTTCTTCTGCAGCCCGACGAGCAGCGAGCCCTCCTGCCCGTTGCCGCCGTAGCTCCACGTGTAGTCGATGCGCACGAAGCGCCCGCCCAGCACCGGCGTCACCAGGGCCGTCGACGGGGACTCGTCCGCGATGCCGTTGTGCGGGTCCTCCAGCGTGCTGGTGCCCCGCCACGTGCCGGCGCAGGCGATCAATCCGTCGAGTCCGCTCATCCGTGGTGTGCCTGGAAATCGTGTGAGGTGCAGATGCGCATCTCGTTTAATGCGATCAGCTTGACCGCGCGCGTGCAACCATTTCCTGAATGCGCCGTACTCCCTCCGCCACCGACGCCTCCTCCGGGCCGAACGAAAAGCGCGCGTAGGTGCGAAAGCGCGAGGTGCGGCCGCTGCGGCGCTTGCCGGGGTTGATGTCGAAGAACTCGCCCGGCACGCAGATCACCTTTTCCCGCAGCGCCGCCTCGAAGAACCCCATCCCGTCGTTCAGCGGCTCCGGCAGCCCCGCCAGGTCCGCCCAGATGTAGAAGGTGCCTTCCGGCTCCAGGTCCAGCCGCATCCCCGCCGCGCGCAGCCCGTCGGCCACGATGCGCCGCTTGCGCAGAAAGGCGGCGCGGATGGCGCCTGTCTCGGCGCGGACGTGCGCGGGGTCCAGCAGGGGGATGGCGGCCCGCTGCAGCGGCCGGCTGCCGCCGCCGTCCAGGAACGACCCCGCGCTGGTGACGGCGTCGATCACCGAGCGCGGCCCCACCACCCAGGTGGTGCGCCAGCCGGGGTAGCGCCAGTTCTTGGTGAGCCCGTCCATGATGAGCACGGGGTCCGCGTCCACGTCGTCCACGTAGCGGGCCGCGCTCACCAGCCCCTCCTCGTCGGGCGTGGCGCACCAGGCGTAGTGCGAATAGAACTCGTCCAGCAGCAGGGTGCACTCCAGCCGCCGCGCCGCCTCTACCCACGACGCCAGCTCCAGCCCCCGGATCGTCCGTCCGGTCGGGTTGGAGGGATTGGAAAGCAGCAGCGCGGAAAGGCCGCGGCCCATGATCTCGCGCTCCAGCCGCCCCATGTCGAAGCGGTAGCCGTCCGTCCCCTCCAGCAGGATGGGGATGGCGGTGAAAGCGCGAAAGATGTTCAGCAGCTCCTCGTACGCCGTGTAGTCGGGGAGAAAGTGGCCCAGGTTGATCTCGCCCAGCGCGGCCACCGTGCGGGTGAGCCCCAGCCGCCCGCCGCCGCAGATGCACACGTTCTCGGCGGTGTACTGCGACGCCTTGCCCTGGCGGTACAGGTGGTTGTACAGCGCCGCCACCGCCTCGCGCAGCTCCGGGATGCCGGCGACGGGCGCGTACTCCTGGTCCGCCGTGCTGATGGGCGCCTCCAGCACGCGCGGCGGCGCGCCGGGGAGCGGCCCCGTCTCGGGCATCCCCTGTCCCAGGTTGCACCAGTCCGGGTGTCCGTACGCGTACCCCAGCCGCGACGCCTCGGCCATCACGTAGATCACGCCCGTGAACGGCACCGCGCGAAAGCCCGGCACCGTGGGCGGTGCGACTGTCCTTTGTCTGCGTTCCATCAGCCTTCTGATTCGGTCGGATTTCCTGCCTCGATCCCGGGGAGTCTACCCCCTCGCGACCCCACCGGGCAAATCGGACGCCGCAGAATGGGGAGGGCTGCCATGAAAATGAAGAAGCCCCGCACCGGCGATCCGGTGCGGGGCTTCTCAGTGGATGACTCGTCCGCGCCGGCGGCCGGCGGGGCGGCCTCCGCTCAACGGATGCGGGTGCGGCGGCCGGCTCGGTCCATCACCCAGCGCGGGCCGGTGTAGATGTCGTTGTGCAGGCGAAGCCGCGCGCCGGCCGCGCCGTTCAGCGACAGCGCCAGCGAGAACGCGTCGGCGGCGGCCGGGTCCACGGTGTAGCCCAGGTCCGCCAGCGAGCGCACGGTGACGGCGCTGAGCGGGTTGCTGCCGGCGTTCACGTACCCCGTCATCAGCTCGTTCTGCAGCACCGACTCGCGCCAGTGGCCGTTGATCGTCCCCACCGGGCCCCCGTTCTCCACCGGCACTTTCTGTCCGCCGGTGTACGTGGTGCCGCCGATCTGGTTGAACCCGGCGATCGCGTTCGCCCCGGAGAAGTACGTGTCCAGGCGGCTGGTGAACGTCGACGGGTTCTTCAGCAGGCCCAGCTGTGACCAGATGGTGCCGATCCCCAGCACGTGCCCCATCTCGTGAAGGATGACGGAGCCCAGCTGCCCCTCCCGCTCCAGGGTGGCGACGTCGGCCTTGTCGAAAATCATCACGCCGATGAAGGGCAGGTTGCTCCCCGCCCGGAAAAAGCACGGCCCCGCCGCCCCCAGCACGCCGCCGGGGCCGTCGATGCTGCGGATGGACGCGAAGATCACCAGGTCGTCGTACACGAAGTCGGCGCTCGGCATCCCCTCGTCGCAGGCCTCGGCAGGAATGCTTCCGGTGGCGTCCGGCACGTCGCCCCGGATGATCTCGGACCACCGGGCGGCCGCGTTCACGAACACCGCCCGCTGCGAGTCGCTGGCACCCGTGGTGAAGCAGAGCGTCATGGCGAAGCCCGCCCCGCCCCCCGAGCACCCGATGGCGCGCAGGTACGAGCCATCGCCGGTCAGGTTCTGCACCTTGACCGTGAGCCCGTTGGTGCCGCCCGCGGGACCCAGCACCCACCGCCCCGCGGAGGCGACGCCGCTGGCGTTGGTCGTGGCGGACGCGGTGCCCACGCTTCCGCCGCCCTCCGAGGCGGTGAAGGTGACCGTCATCCCGGCAAGGGGACCGCCGGCGCTGTCGCGCACCACCACCGTCGGCACCACGGGGACGGCGGTCCCCGCCATCGCCGCCTGGCCATCGCCTGCGGTGACGGTGACGGTGCCCGGGACCGCGGCATGGGCGGTGAGGACGACCGGGGGCACCGGCGTGCCCGGGAACGTGGCCGTCAGCGTGTTCGCGCCGACGGTGGTTCCCAGTGTCCAGCTTTCCGCCTGCGCCATCCCGGTGGAGTCGGTGGTCTGCTCCGCTCCCGTGACGCGCCCCCCGCCGCTCGTGACGGCAAAGCGGACGGCGACACCCTCCACGGCGTTGCCGTGCGCGTCGCCGACGTAGATGCGCGGCATGTAGGGGAGTGCCCTGCCGCGCGCGACGGTCTGGCCGTCGCCGCCCCATTCGGTTGCCCGGGCAGCGGGGCCGGCCACCAGCGTCGCGCCGAACTCCACCGTCTTCCCCACGGCCACGAAGGCGGACACGTGCTGGAACTCTCTCACCTGCTTTCCCACCGTCCACATGACCGCGGCGACCCCGTTGGCGTCCGACACCGCGGTGGGGGCCGAAAGCGAGCCGCCCCCGTCGCGCACCGTGAACTCCACCGACAGGCCGGGCACCGGCGCGCCCAGGCGGTCCTGCAGCAGCACGCGCACCGGGATCGCGGTCCCGGCCACGGTCGTGGGTGCCACCTCGCCCATCCTGCTGGCCGTGACGAGGGTCTGCGTCACCTCCACCGTGCCGGTTCCCGAGGCGCTCCCGGACGTCGCGGTGTAGGTGGAGGTGCCGGCCCGCACGGAGGTGATGCGCGCGCTGTCGCCCCCCAGCCCGGTGACGGTCACTCCCTCCGAGGCCCACTGGATCTGCGCCCCGGGCATTTCCTCGCCGTGCTGGTCGAGCACCACCGCGCGCACGACCCGCGTCGCCCCGACGGCATCCATCGTGACCGAGGTGGGGCGCATGGCCATCTGGGTGGCGACGGACGCCTGGGTGCCGTCCGAGCATCCTCCCGCCAGCAGGGCCGCGGCGGAGGCGATCAGCAGTTTGCGCATGAGGGGGGTCTCGCGAACAACGGGGGAAGATGAAGCCGGGGAACCAGCGGGAGGCGGGTACGGTCGAGATAAAATAATCGTGAATTTGCATCCCGGCAATGACTCGTACGGAGCGTTGCGCCCGACCCGCGCGGGATGCCGCGGATCGAACCGGACGAGAGACGGCGCGGCCGGTGGATTCCGCGGGGGTGCAGGCCCCGGGCCTTTCGACGAGCGGGAAAATCCTTATGTTTATCACCCTCTGCCCGGCCTTCACCCCGCACGCCTTTCATCCATGAGACGCGCTCCGCTCCTTTCCGCCGCCGTGGTCCTGGCGCTGGCCGCCTCGCCGCTGGCGGCGCAGCCCGTGATCACGGGGTTCGACGACCTGCACTGGGGCGCCACCCGCGACTCGGTGCAGCGCTACTGGCGCGAGACCCCGGCCTCCGAGACCCGGCAGGGCGAGTGGGCGTTCCTGCGGTTCGCGGACTGGGAGGGGATGCAGTGGATGCTGGCCGTCCACGAGACCCGGGGCTTTCAGCAGTTCCTCGCCAGGTCGCTCGCCAGCCCGTCGGACCCGGGGTGCCAGCG
>DASQBH010000402.1:0-4510 GCA_035635315.1 Longimicrobium sp. | reverse complement strand
GTGCGGGCGTGCAGGTGGCCCACCTCCTCGCCGTCCAGGTACACCGACCCCGCGTCCGCCGTGTCCAGCCCGGCGATGATGCGCAGGAGCGTGCTCTTTCCCCCGCCGGACGGGCCCAGCAGCGCCACCAGCTCGCCCGGGTTCACCGTAAAGCTTACGTCGTCCACCGCCTTCAGCCCGCCGAACGTGCGGCTGACTCCCTCGACCCGGATGCTCATCTCTTCCTCTTCTTTTCCGCGCGGCGCAGCACCAGCAGCAGCGCCGTGCTGGCGATCGCCAGGAGCAGCGCCATGCCGTAGGCGCCCGCCGTGTTGCGGGCCTCCATCTCGCCGTAGATGTACGTGGTCGCCGTCTGCGTCCGCCCGCTGATGGCGCCGCCGACCACCACCGCCGCGCCGAACTCGCCCAGCGCGCGCGCCGCGGTCAACGTGAGCCCCGCGCCCAGCGCGTTGCGCACGTTGGGCAGCGTCACGCGGCGAAAGGTCTGCCAGGGCGTGGCGCCCAGCGTGGCCGCCACCTCCTCCTCCGCCGTCCCCAGCTCCGCCAGCACGTAGCCCACCTCGCGCACGGTGTAGGGAAGGGTGACGAAGAGCGTCACCAGCACCACGCCGGTGAACGCGAACGCCACCTGCATCCCCAGCGCGTCCGTCAGGGGCCGCAGCCATCCGCCCCGGCCGAAGACGAGCAGGAAGGCGAGCCCCACCATCACCGGCGACACGGCCAGGGGCAGGTCCACCAGCAGGTCCAGCACCCGCCGCCCCCAGAAGCGGTGGCGCACCAGGACGATGGCTCCGGCCACGCCCAGCGTGCCGTTGATGGCCAGCGCCAGCGCCACCGCCACCGCCGAGTGCCACAGCCCCGCCAGCGCGCCGGGCGAGGTCATGGCCGCGGCCAGCGCGGCGGGGCCTTCGGCCAGCGCGCGGAGCACCAGCGCGCCCAGCGGCAGCACCAGCACGATCGCCAGGTACGCCAGCACCGCCGCCATCACCGCGGCGCGCCCCCACGGCACCGCGCGCCGGGGGCGGCGTGCCGCGGTCCGCGCTCCGCCCCGCGCCGGGACGGCGTCCGCCGGGTGCGCCCGCGGCACCTCCACCCGCTGCGGGTGCACGGGCTCCATCACCCTGGCGCCGGGATCAGCCATGGGCGCCTCCCTCCCGGCGCAGGGCGCGCGCGGCCAGCGCCATCACCACCGCAAGGCCGAGGAGGACGACGGAGACGGCGGCGGCCACCTCCGGCCGTCCTCCCTCCACCTCGGAAAAGACGAGCACGGGCGCGGTGAGCGTGCGGTACGGGATGTTGCCGGAGATGACGATGATGGAGCCGAACTCCGCCAGCCCGCGGGCGAACGACTGCACGGTGCCGTAGGCGATGGCCGGACGCAGCGCGGGAAAGGTGATGCGGCGGAAGACCGTCCACGGGCTGGCGCCCAGCGTCTCCGCCGCCTCTTCCTCCGCCGGGTCCAGCTCCACCAGCACCGGCTCCACCGCGCGGACCACGAAGGGGAGCGTGACGAACGCCAGCGCCAGCACGATCCCCGGCGAGGCGAAGGCGACGGGGAACCCGGCGACCTCCATCCACTTTCCCAGCGGCTCCTGCGGGCCGAAGAGGAGCACCAGCATCACGCCGGCCACCAGCGTGGGGATGGCGAAGGGAAGGTCGACGAGCGCGGAAAGGAGCGAGCGGCCGGGAAAGCGGCAGCGCACCAGCACCCAGGCGGTGGCGGTGCCCATGACGGCGTTGACCGCGGCCACCAGCGCCGCGGTCCACAGGGTCCTGAGCAGGGCGTCGGCGGCCGCGGGGGCGGACACCGCATCCCACACGGCGCCCGCCCCCCCCGCCGTGCCGCGGTGCACCACCGCGGCCAGCGGAATCCCCACCAGGATGGCGATGTACAGCGCGAACGCGGCGCGCACCGCCACCCCGGCGGCGCCGGGGCGTACGGCGGGTGCGGAACCGCTCATCGCGCCGCGGCCCCCGCGCTGGCCGAGGCCCGGTCGAACGCCGCGCCGGAGGCAAAGAGCTGCTGCGTGAGCGCGGGCCAGCCGCCCAGGTCGCGGATGGTGAACAGGTCCGTGACCCGCGGATACTGCGCCGCCGTCTCCGCCGCCACCCGCTCGTCCACGGCGCGCAGGCCGTAGCGGGCGTACATCCGCTGCACCTCGGGGGTGCTCAGAAAGGCGACGAACGCCTCGGCCACGTCGCGGTTGCCGTGCTTGTCGGCGTAGGTGTCCACCACGGCTACGGGGTTCTCGATGAGGATGGTGGAGCGCGGGATCACGTACTCCATCGCCTTGCCGGACTGCCGGGCGACGATCGCCTCGTTCTCGTAGGTGATGGCCACGTCGCCCACGCCGCTCTCGAAGGTGAGCATGGACTCGCGCGCCCCCTTGTCCATGATGCTCACGTTGCGCAGCACCTCGCCCAGCACCGCCTCGGGCTGGGCGCCGCCGCCGGCGTGGCCGCGCGCCACCGCGCCGTGCAGCGCGGCCACGTTCCACATCGCCCCGCCGCTCGTCCTGGGGCTGGGCGTAAGCACCTTGACCCCCGGCTTGCGCAGGTCGTCCCAGTCGCGAATCCCCTTCGGATTCCCGGGCCGCACGCCCAGCACGACGATGCTGCGCGAGACCATCCCGCCGTACGGGCCGTTCTTCCACTCCGGCCGCACCAGCTCCGCATCCACCAGCTTCTGGAGGTCCGGCTCCAGCGAGAGTGCCACCACGTCCGCCTCGAACCCGCCGATCACGGCGCGGGCCTGGGCGCCGCTCCCCAGGTACGACTCTTCGAAGCGCACCTCCTGCCCCGTCTTTTCCTTCCACATCTTCTGAAAGGCGGGGATGATCTCGCGGCCGTACACCTCGCGCGGCGTGGTGTAGGCGGCCAGGGTGAGGGTGCGCACGGCCGGCGCCTTCGCGGCGCCCTGGTCGGCGGCGTCGGCGGGCCCGCAGCCGACGGCGGTGAGCAGGAGGGCGGCCGTAAGCAGGAGCGCGGCGGGAAGCGCAGTACGCGTGTTCATCGGAAAACTTTCGAGATCGGGCGATGGATGGGGATGCGTCGGATGATCAGAAGGCCACCTGCACGCGGCCGATGACGGAGTTCTCCGCCGGCCGCTCCGCGGCGTCGCCGGCGGGATCGAACGACGTGCGCTCCCAGGCCAGCAGCATGCGCACGGCGCGGTTCAGGTACCAGTTGACGCCCGCGCCGTACGCGGTGGCGCCGCGCATGGATCGCGCGGGGTCCGCGTAGAGGGGAAAGGCGGCCTCGTCCAGCCGCAGGGCGTGCGCGCGGGCCACCAGCTCCACCGCGCCCCACTCGCCGCGCGCGGGGTCCGCCGGCCGCGCCGGGACGATGCCGCGGTACGACTCCTTCTCCCCCGTCAGCGCGAACGCCGCTTCCACCTGCCAGGCGGTGTTCTCCAGCTGCGCGGACTCCTCCGCGCGGCGGACGCGCTGGCGGCTGACGGTGTACTCGCCAAGGACGCCCACGGGGCCCACGTACCAGTAGCCCTGCGGCGCCAGGCGCGTCCTGCGGCCGTCCGCCAGCGCGGTGTTGGCCGCCGTGCCGTCCGTGCGGTAGCGGGCAAAGACCTCGCGCCCGGAGGTGCGGAACGACGGCAGCAGCGGCGCGGCCGTGGTCCCCGCCTGCGATCCCGTGCTCGCGGCGACGCCCACGCCCAGCCCCCGCAGCGGCCCCTCCGTCCTGCTGAACGGCTGCACGAACACGCGGCCCACCACGTCCTTGCCGTCGGAGGCGTCCACGTCCTGGTTGCCGCCGTCCGGCGTGCCGTTGAACACGCCCGCCGCGTACTCCAGCACGCCCCCGCCCAGCACGCCGTGCAGCTGCACGCCCACGTCGCGGTTGGGCACCAGCGCGGTGGGAAAGCCGCGCTCGGGAAAGAGCACGTTCCACGGCGTCTGCAGCCGCTCCAGCCCCATGGGCACCTTGAACTTGCCCGCGCGCAGCCGCACCGCCGGCGTGAAGCGCGCGTCCAGGTAGGCGTCCAGCAGCTCCACCTGGCTGTTGGCGAAGTCCATGTACAGGCGGAAGTCGTACAGCGAGTACATGGTGCCCTGCAGGTCCGCCCGCACCCGCCGCAGCGCGAAGGTGTTGATGGCGGCCCCCGCCGTGTCGTCGGCGAAGAAGCGGCCGTCGTACTGCACGCCGCCGCGAATGCGCAGCGCGAACGCCCCGTCCGCCGAGCGCACCCCGAACCCCTCGGCCCCCGCCGTCACCGATGCCGCGGCCGCCGCGGGCCGGGCCGGAGCGGCGGCGACGGGCGCGGCGGGAACGGTGTCCCGCGGGGAAGATGCGGCCGGCTGCGTGCCCGGCACGGCCTGCTGCGCGGCGAGCGGCAGCGACAGGCACAGGGCGAGCGCGGCACCGGGGGCGTGGAGGGCGAACGGGCGTGGCATCGAAGTCGGCGGATGAGGGGCGAAACGTCAGGCAAGGCGGGCCCGTGCCCCACCGCGGCAAAGCACCGCCCGTGCCGGTGCGCACATCTCCTGGAAACACG
>DASQBH010000401.1:0-3653 GCA_035635315.1 Longimicrobium sp. | reverse complement strand
CGTCCCCCGGCCGCCCCACGTCTTCCAGATACCCTGCCTCTGCCGCGTCCGCGCGGGCGTGCCCGCGAGGCCCCGCCGTCACCGGGCGCGCGATCCCGCGCGCCCGGTCCCGGCGGGGCTCCTCTCCCGCCGACGGGCCGGGCATCATCCCTCACCTTCCCGTCCCGATCGTGCGCTCTGGCGTGCGTCCCCTCCGGTGTCGCCGGCCCGGGCCGCGCCACGGGGAAAGACGCGGGCGAGCTCGGCCCACCAGCGTTCCATGGCCGCCTGCGGGTCCGTCACGGCGCGGTACCGGATGCGGTCCAGGCGGTACGGAGAAGCGCGCAGCCGGGGACGCATGGCTCAGTCTCCTTCCGCCTGCGGTTCGCGGACGCGCCGGGGCCCGCGGCGGCGGAGGGTGTCGTCCTCCTGCGCGGCACCCCCGGGAAGAAGCGACGCCGCCGCGGCCTCCAGGGCCTTATGGGCCTCCTGCTCCTCGTCCAGCGCGGAGCCGTAGTACGGCCAGATCTTGAAACGGGTGGGAAACCGGAAGTCGTCGTCCATGAGGTCCTCCAGGATCGAGATCGGGATCGGGGGCAGGACACGCGCGGGGGCGCCGGCACGATTCCGGTGCTCGCGGGTCCGCCATGAATCCTGGCGTGGTCCGTCGGGAAAGGATTGGACGATTTTGCTCCGTCACGCCCTTGCGGCGCTCGTGGGCACCGTTGCGGGTGCAGGCAACATCGTGCAAGCCCCCGTGGCCGGAAACCGGGTAGGCTACCCGGCGGGGAACGCTTCCCCGAGCCCGCGAAAACCGGTGCACGGAGGGCCCGTGTTCGAGAAAGTCACTGCCGCGCAGACGGTCCGCCCGCCCTGGCTGCGGCCCTGGGGCGTCTCGGCGTCCGCGGCCGCGCACGCCGTCGTCGCACTGGCCATCGTATCCATCCCCGTTCCCGCGGAGCCCCCCCCGCGCACGGTGGAGACGGCCACTTTCCTGGTGCTCCTGCAGACCCCGCGCGTGCCCGACAGGCTGTCCCGTGTGCTGGCGGACGCGAAACAGGCCGCGCTCACCGCGCCGCGGGTGCCCTTCGCTGACCCCGGGAGCCAGGGTGGCAAGGCGAGTCCGTCCGTAGCGAACCTCCGCCTTGCGCTCCCGGGAGAGGCCACCGCGGTGCCGGAGATGGCGCCCGTTCCCACGTCCGTCGACGAGGGGCCCGGACGCCGCTCGCTTGCCGCCGCCGCCGAGGCGCTCTCCCGCAGAGTGCGCGGCGCGGCCCTGCTGGCGGGCGGCACTGCGGCGGACGAGGACGTGGTCGCCGCGGAGCTGCTCGCCGAGCCCCCCCGGATGATGAACCAGCGGGAGATCAGCCGGCTGCTGGGGCGCCTCTACCCCTTCCGTCTGCGGGCCGCCGGCGTGGAGGGTGACGTGACGCTTACCTTCATCATCGGGCGGGACGGCCGCGTGGAGATGCGCTCCGTCACGGTGGTGGCGAGCGCGCACCCGGAGCTGACCGAGCCCACCCTCCGTGCCCTCGCCATGATGCGCTTTCGCCCGGCCCGCGTGAGTGGCGAAGCCGTGCGGGTGCGCGTGACCCTCCCAGTCCGCTGGGTGCTGCAGGGGAGGCTGGCGCAGTCACCCTAGGGCAAAGACCGCGATGCGCCTGGCCGGGCTCCGCTTCCTGTGCGTGCCAGACCTTTTTGCGGATTCGGAATAATACCAATCCGGAAAAGCATCAGGTACAGAGGAACAGACAAAAGCCGGAGGAACAGAGACGAATCCCCTGATTTCCTCTGTTCCTCCGGCTTTTGTCTGTTCCTCTGTACCCCCAATCTTTTTCAGGATTTTGTCATAAGGCAGAGGGGAGGAGCGCGGGCCGGATTGGCGGTTGTTGCCGGCGGAGAACGTCCCGCCAATCCCGTCCGATCGCGTGCCCCGGCGGCGGAGCCTCCTCCCCGGCATCTGCATGCACGGGCCGCGCACCGCGCCGGGCTTCCGGCCTCCGGACCGCGGAGCAGGCGGGGATCGCCAGGAGAGTCCGGTGAGGCATCCGCGATCCCCGCGCCGGTCTTCCGTCATCACGCACATGCGCTCTCCATCCCCCTCGTGGCGTGCACGGGGAAGCCCCGGCGCGCCAACTATGTCCAAGATGATTCCGGCTCCATCAGTCCAGCTTGTGTGCACAGAACGGGTTGGAGCATTCGGGGCATGGACGGCCGGAGTGCGCCCCGTGGTCCTGGGCGAACGGGAGGAGGGCACATGGAGACGAGAATGCGAAAGACGGGGTGGGGGCGCGGACCGCGCGAAAGGCGCGGAGCGGCCGTGCTGGCGGTGCTGGCGGCCGTCGCGCTGGCCGCGGCGTTCACGGACCCGGCGGCGGCCGTGGACCGTGGCCGGGAGGCCGCCGCGCAGGATTCCGCGGAGATCCTGCTGCGGAGGATGAGCGGGCGCCTGGCGGCGTCGCCGGGGCTCACCGTGGACGCGGTGCGGCAGGTGGACGCGGCGCTGCTGGAGGGGCGCGCCGTTCCCGAAAGCGCCAGCATCCACCTGGAGCTGCGGCGCCCGGACAGGCTTTACGTCCTGTCCACCGGCACCGACCTGGAGCGCCACCTCTACTTCGACGGCCAGAACGTCACCGTCTACGACGCCGTCCGGAAGCTCTACGCCATCGAGCCCGTCCAGGGGACGATCGACGACCTGATCCGCACCCTGGACGAGCGGTACGGCTTTGTTCCGCCGCTGGCGGAGTTCCTGGCGAACGATCCCTGGACGTTCATCGAGCCCCAGGTGGCCACGGCCCGCCTGACGGGAACCCAGGTGATCAACGGCCGGCAGTGCCGCCAGCTGGCGGTGACCGGCGAGGTGGCCAACGCCACCATCTGGCTCACCCCGCGCACCGATCTGCCGTGCGGGCTCATCGCCACCTTTACGCAGGTGGAGGGAAATCCGCGGGTGCGCGCGGGGTTCTCCAACTGGAACCTGCGCGCCGAGCCGGACGACTCCCGGTTCCGGTTCACGCCACCGCCGGGGGCGCGGCGCATTCCCATGCCTCCCGTGCCCGAAACGGAAGGATGAACGGCGTCTTCGGGACGGGAGCAGGGCGGTCGCGAAGACCGATCCGGCGCGGCACGTCTGGCGGCATGGTCCCGGAATGACGATCGCGACCAGAGAGGACGCCCCCGCTGCCGGTTCCGGCGGCGGGGGCGTCCAGCGGGTTGTGCGGGCGAGGGTGCGGTTGGGGGGTGGCTTCCCGGATGGCGGGACGCCGGAGGGAAATCGAGGCGTTCAAGCCGGGGCCGGGGCGGACGGAGCGGTCCCTCCCCGCGAGCCGGACGACGCGTTCCGGGACGATGCCGCCGGCGCGGATCTCCGGTTCGTGCGGCTCGGCGTCAGCGGTGCCGGCCGTCCGCGATGCTCGTCCGAAACATGCGACGTTGCGCCGCCGGGCTCTTGGACGATCTTGACCGGACCTCGCGCACCGCCCGCCGCGAGCCTGCCCTTGCGCGCGCTCGTGCGGCAGCCGCAGGGCGCGCGGCTTTCGAACGCCTGCGACGCAACTGGCAACCCGATCCCGACGCGGCGAGCTCGGGGTGACGGGGTGTGGACGCGGCAGCTCGATCCGGAGGCCGCCCGGCGCCGGGGCGAGCGGGAGCGGCGGGTGGAAACGCCGCGGGTG
>DASQBH010000400.1:0-6928 GCA_035635315.1 Longimicrobium sp. | reverse complement strand
GCCCGCGTCGAAGCGCACGGGCTCGTACAGGTGGCGCGCCCAGTAGCCCGGGTCCGTCGCCTCCGCCTCCGTCATCCACGTTCCCGTGACGTTGGAGAGCAGGGGGATGCGGGGCGGAGCGAGCCGCATGCGCGCCGCGATCCGGGCCAGATCCGCGGCGGCCGGACGCATCATCGGCGAGTGGAAGGCGTGGGTGGTGGGCAGGCGGCGCGCGGCGTGGCCGGCCTCCACCACCGCGCGCTCCGTCGCCGCCACGGCCTCCTCCGTCCCCGCCACGGTGCACAGCTCCGGCGCGTCGATCGCCGCCACCACGGCGCCGGGCGCCAGGAACGGCCGCACCGCGTCGGCGGAGAGGGAGACGGCCAGCATCGCCCCGCCGGGGAGCGCCTGCAGCAGGCGGGCGCGTTCCGCCACCAGCTCCAGCGCGTCCTCCAGCGGCAGCACTCCCGCCACGCAGGCGGCGGTGTACTCGCCCAGCGAGTGGCCGAGCACCACCTCCGGGACGATCCCCCACGACGCCCAGAGCCGCGCCAGCGCCCAGCCGACGGCAAAGGTCGCCGGCTGCGCCACCTCCGTCCGGTCCAGCCGCTCCGCCGCGCCTCCGCCGGACGGCGCGTCCGCATCCGCCGGATACAGCACCTCGCGCAGGTCCGCCCCCAGCCGCGGCCGCAGAAGCTCCGCGCAGCGGTCGATCTCCGCGCGGAACACCGGCTCCGTCTCGTACACCCCGCGTCCCATCCCCACGCAGGCGGTGTCCAGCCCGGGGAAGAGGAAGGCGACGGAGCGCCGTCCATCCGGCGCGCGGTCCTCCGCCGTCCTCCCGGGCGCGCGCGCCTCGAGCACGGCCGCCGCGTCCTCGCCGCGCCGGACGACGACCGCGCGGCGGTGCGCGAACGTCTTGCGTCCCACCGCCAGGGTGTACGCCACGTCGTCCAGCGGCTGCTCCGGGTGCGCGCGCAGGTGCGCCGCCAGCCGCGCGGCCGCGTCGTTCAGCGCCCGCGGCGAGCGGGCGGAAAGCGCCAGCAGCCGCCACTCGCGTCCCGCGTCCGACGTCTCCCGCTCCGGCGGCTCCTCCAGCACCACGTGCGCGTTGCTGCCCCCCATCGCGAACGCCGAAACCCCGGCGCGCCGCGGCGTGTCGCCCCGCTCCCAGGCGCGCAGCGCGGTGCTGACGCGGAAGGGGCCGCGCTCCCAGTCGATCCGGGGGTTGGGCCGCTGCAGGTGCAGGCTGGGGACGATCTCGCCGTGGCGCAGCGAGAGCACCGTCTTGATGAACCCCGTGGCCCCCGCCGCGGAGTTCAGGTGGCCCACGTTGCTCTTGACGGAGCCCAGCGCGATGGAGCCGGGCGCCCCCGGGCCGTACGCCTCGGTGAGCGCCGCCACCTCGATCGGGTCGCCCAGCTCCGTCCCCGTGCCGTTGGCCTCCACGTAGCCCACCGTCCGCGGCGGCACGCCGGCCGCGGCGAGCGCCTTGCGCAGCACCTTCGCCTGCCCCTGCACGCTGGGCGCGGTGAACCCCACCCGCTGCGCGCCGTCGTTGTTCACCGCGCTGCCCAGGACCACGGCGTGGATGGTGTCGCCGTCGGCCAGCGCGTCCTCCAGCCGCTTGAGCAGCACCACCCCCACCCCGTTGCCGTGCACCGCCCCCCGCGACGCCGCGTCGAAGGGGCGGCAGTGCCCGTCCGCGGAGGTGGTGCCGCCTTCCTCGTGCAGGTAGCCGCGCTTGTGCGGCACGCGCACCGTCACGCCGCCGGCCAGCGCCAGGTCGCACTCGCCGCCCAGCAGGGCACGGCAGGCGGTGTGGATGGCCACCAGCGAGGTGGAGCACGCCGACTGCACCGTCACCGTGGGGCCGTCCAGCCCCAGCTTGTAGGCCGTGCGGGGCGTGAGCGCGTCCTTGTCGTTGGCCAGGTGCAGGCTGAACTCGCCGGCGAGCGCCTCCAACTCCCGGTCCGCCATCAGCAGGCGGTAGTATCCGCTCCCCTCGGTCCCCGCGTACACACCCACGTTGGGCGTTTCGCCGGGGACGTAGCCGGCGTGCTCCATGGCCTCCCACGCGCACTCCAGCCAGAGCCGCTGCTGCGGGTCAAGGATGGTGGCGTCCAGCGGCGTAAAGCCGAAGAAGCCGGCGTCGAAGCGGTCGATGTCGGGGATGATCCCCCCCGCGCGAACAAAGCGGGGATCCGCCAGCAGCCCGGGATCCACCCCCTCCCGGCGCAGCTCCTCTTCGGAGAAGAAGGAGATGGATTCCACCCCGTCGCGCAGGTTCCGCCAGAACGACTCCACGTCCGCCGCGCCGGGCCAGCGCCCGCTCATCCCCACCACCGCCACCCGCCCCGCGTGCGGCGAGACGGTCGATCCGGTTGATGCAGTCGATGCACTCGATCCGGTCGATGCGGCCGGTCCAGTCGATCCGGTCGATGCAGGTGATGGGGCCGATGCGGCTGATGCAGCCGACGTGGGCGCTTCGGCCGGCGCGGCCGATGCCCCGTTGCCCGCGGGTCCGCCGATGTGATCCGCCAGCGAGCGGACGGTCGGGTAGCGGAAGAGGTCCAGCTGCGGCAGCTCCGCCGCCTCGGGAAGCTCTTTCCGCATCCGCTCGTGCAGCGCCATCAGCAGGAGCGAGTTGCCGCCGGCCTCGAAGAAGTTGTCGTCCGCCCCCACCTGCTCCACCCCCAGCACCCACGCCCAGATCGCCGCGATCCGCTGCTCCAGCACGCCGCGGGGCTCCGCCGCCGCCGCACCGCGCGTGGCGTCCGGCGCGGGGAGCGCGCGGCGGTCCACCTTGCCGGCGGGTGTGAGCGGAAGCGCGTCCAGGACGACGACGGCCGAGGGGAGCATGTACTCGGGAAGGGTGCGCCCCAGGTGCTCGCGCAGCTCCGCCGCGGAGGGCGCCGGCGTGCCATCGGCCGGGACCACGTAGGCCACCAGGCGGCGCGTGGCGGTGGTGGCGCCGTGGGTGGCGGCGGCGGCCTCGCGCACCGCGGGGTGCGCCCGCAGGGCGGCCTCTACCTCGCCGAGCTCGATGCGAAAGCCGCGGATCTTCACCTGCGCGTCCAGGCGGCCCAGGAACTCCAGCGCTCCCTCCGGCAGCCAGCGCACGCGGTCGCCGGTGCGGTAGACGCGCTCCGTGCGCCCGTCTTCCAGGTCGATGGTGACGAACCGCTCCGCCGTCAGATCCGGCCGCCCCGCATAGCCGATCGCCAGCCCGTCGCCCGCCACGCACAGCTCCCCGGGCACGCCCACGGGGACCGGGCGCAGCCGCGCGTCCAGCACGTAGACGCGGTCCCCGGGCAGCGGCGCGCCGATGGGGATGCCGGGGCGCTCCAGGTCCTCCGGGCGCACCCGGCGCGCCGTCGTAAAGACGGAGTTTTCCGTGGGCCCGTACCCGTTGACGACCCGCACCTCCGGAAGCCGCTCCAGCGCCCGCCGCACGTGCGCCACCGACAGCGCCTCGCCCCCGGCGACCAGCGTGCGCAGCCCGCGCAGGTCGTCCACCCGATCGTCCACCATCTGGTTGAAGAGCCCGGCGGTGAACCACGCCCAGGTGACGCCCTGCTCGCGGATCACCGTCCCCAGCTCCGCCAGCGCCAGCGGGCCGGCGGGAACGACGACCAGGCGCCCGCCGTTCAGCAGCGGACCCCAGATCTCCAGCGCCGACGCGTCGAAGCCGGGAAAGGAGGCGTGGATCACCACGTCGCCGGGCACAAGGGCGTACGGGGTCGCGCCGCGCACCAGCCGCACGATCCCCCGGTGGGGGACCACCACCCCCTTGGGGCGCCCGGTGGAGCCGGAGGTAAAGATCACGTACGCGGTGGCCCCGGCATCGCCCGCCTCCTCCGGCGCCGCCGGGTCCTGCCCGGCGATCCCCGCCGCGTCCGCGGCCAGGGAGACCACCGGCCCCGCGAAGCCGCGCAGCGCGGCGGGGACCTCGTCCGCCACCACCAGCACCGCGCACCCCGCATCCTCCACCAGCCGCGCCAGCCGCTCCGCGGGAAGGGCGGGGTCCAGCGGGACGTAGGCGCCGCCCGCGCGCAGCACGGCCAGCATGGCGACGACCCCGTCGACGGAGCGCTCCACCGCCAGCCCCACCGCGGTGCCCGGGCCCGTGCCGCGGGCGCGCAGCCAGCGGGCCAGACGGGCGGAGCGCGCGTCCAGCTCGCCGTACGACAGCGTCCCGCCCGCGCCCGTCACCGCGGGAGCGCCGGGATTCGCCCGGGCGACCTCGGCGAAGAGGGCGGGGATCGTCGCCTCGCGCGGGGCGTCGGCCGGCGGCGCGCTCCACTCCGCCAGCACCGTCCGCCGCTCCGCCTCGTCCATCAGCGGGAGCGCGGAGAGGGGCGCGTCGGGGTCCGCGGCGGCGCCCTCCAGCAGCCGCGCCAGGTGGCGGCACAGGCGCTCCGCCGTCGCCGCGTCGAAGAGGTCGGTGCTGTACTCCAGCTCCGCCTCCACGTCCGCACCCGGCACCTCGGTCACCAGCATCGACAGGTCCGCCCGCGAGGTCGCGCCGGCGAGAGCGACCCGCTCCACCGCCAGGTCTCCCAGGCGCAGCGCGTCGGGCGGGGAGCTCTGCAGGGAAAAGAGCACCTGGTAGACGGGGTGGTAGGCCAGCGAGCGCTCCACCCGCAGCTCGTCCACCACCCGCTCGAAAGGCACCTCCTGGTTTTCCAGCGCGGCAAAGGTGGTCTCGCGCACGCGACGCAGCAACTCGCGGAACGAGGGCTCGCCGGACAGGTCGGCCCGCAGCGGCAGCGTGTTCACCAGGAACCCGATCAGCGGCTCCGCGGCCACCCCGTCGCGGCTGGCGACGGGAACGCCCACCACCAGGTCGTCCTGCCCCGACCAGCGCGCGAGGAGGGCCTGAAAGCCGGCGAGCAGCGCGACGAACAGCGACGCGCCCTCCTGCCGCGCCAGCCGGCGCAGCGCGTCCGCCTGCGCCGCCGGCAGGGTGAAGGGGTGCACCGCGCCGCGCAGGGTGGGCACGGCCGGACGCGGCCGGTCGGTCGGCAGCTCCAGCAGCGCCGGCGCGCCTTCCAGGTGCCGCTTCCAGTGGGCCAGCTCCGCCTCCACCCGCGACCCCGACAGCCGCTCCCGCTGCAGGGCGGCGTACCCGGCGTACTGCATCGGCAGCGGCGGCAGCGGCGAGGGCAGGCCGCGCGAAAAGGCGTCGTACAGGGCGCCCAGCTCGCCGAAGAGCACGCCCATGCTCCACCCGTCGCTGACGATGTGGTGCATCACCAGCACCAGCGCGTGCTCCTGCTCGCTCACCCGCAGCAGGGTGACGCGCAGCAGGGGGCCGCGCTCCAGGTCGAACGCCCACTCCGCCTCTTCGTGCGCGCGCCGCAGCGCCCGCTCCCGGCGTGCCTCCGGCGTGGGCCCGTCCACCGTCTCCACGGCGAGCGGGAGGTCGATCCGCGGCAGCACCACCTGCACGGGAGCTCCGTCCGCCGAGGCGAACACCGTGCGCAGCGACTCGTGCCGGCGGACGATCTCGTCCACCGCGCGGCGCAGCGCCTCCACGTCCAGCGGTCCGGACAGCAGGTACGCGCGGGTGATGTTGTAGGCGGCGCTCCCCGGCTGCATGCGGTCCACGAACCAGAGCCGCCGCTGCGCGAACGACTGTGGAAAGGTGCGGGCGCCGTCCGCGTCAGCGGCGGACGGGGACGTACCGTTCGAGTGCGGGTTCATACTGCCACGGGAAAGAGCTGGATGGAGGATCGGCCGCTCTTCATCTCACGCAAAATCGCACTGGAAATGTTTGTTTGGCGGATGGGCGGCCGGATTCTCCGGTCGGCTGAGCCGAACGAGGCTGCAGGCCAGCCGCGACCGGAGCCCGGACCGGTGACCGCTCCGTCCGCCAGCACGGAAAAAATTCATATTTTTCTCTAAAGCGGCGCGTCGGATGCTCTTGAGCGGCCGAAATCGGCTCCGACCAATATAGAGAGGCCATCGAGAGCCCGTCCAGTCTCGACCCTGTCTAATGTGATTTCTGATGTCCCCTGACGTGCGGGCAAGATTGCCCACGGAAGGATTGGATGGAGCGCCCGGGGACCGAAGGGGTGGGTGATGAGAGGCGGGAAACGCGGGACGGTTCGCGGTGGAGCGGGACGAGTCGTCCGCCGGACGGGGATGCGGCTGTCCATGACAGGCTCCAGGCGGGACGAACTGCAGCCCGGACGGAGTCATCCTCCCGCTTTCCAAAACTTCCGCTGATGATACGGGGTAAAACAGGGTGTCGCGAGGCGCCTTCGACCCGACCTCCATACCCCCATAGCGGAACTCGTTACCGGTGTGCTCCCTCCGCGTGACACCCTCCCGCTACCCTTCGACCGCACTTCTCGGCTCGTCTCGGCCGTGGCGCCGCCCGCCCCTCGTCCCACACGGACAGTCCCATGGAGGTGGCCTCCCACGCTCCAGGGATGTATCTTGCATCCGGATCTAATGATGTCGTTTTAGGTGTGTTGCAGTTTTTCGATTGTGTGCGCTTGCATACGGGACGGGCAAATACTTCGTAACAGAGACGCTTGCATGCCGTCTAACTGTAACTTGTAAAATTGCCTGAAGTCGTTCCGGCGGCGGAAATTACCGGTTGTGCACTTCACGCCGGAGCCGGCGTCTTCCGAAGAGAATCTTTTGAAGGTTTTAAAAACACGGTTGACGACAGTAATATCTGCTCGCGATGTTTCTGGAACGTGTATCGCGGCGGCCGTTACGGATCGCACCGTCGCCAAGCGAGCCTGAGGGCGGGTTCGCCGGCGTACGCATACCTGGCAAAGGGAGAGAAGGCGGATGGCAAGCACGGCAGCCCCCACGATCACCCGTCCGGCCGCTCCGGCGGGGCTGGAACCGTTCGACCCCGCGTTTCCCGAGCTGCGGGCAGACCCGCACCCGGTCTATCACCGCTACCGCGAGCGCGAGCCCATCCACT
>DASQBH010000399.1:0-6284 GCA_035635315.1 Longimicrobium sp. | reverse complement strand
CGGCAGATGTACCACCACGAGGAGGTGGGCTACAACTCGCGGCTGGACGCGCTGCAGGCCGCCGTGCTGAGCGCCAAGCTGCCGCACCTGCGCGGCTGGAGCGACGCGCGCCGGCGCAACGCGGCGTTCTACGACGGGGCGCTGGCGGGGATCGAAGGGATCGTCACGCCGCCGGTGCGGCCGGAGAACGAGTCCATCTTCAACCAGTACACGGTGCGCGTGCTGGACGGCCGCCGCGACGCGCTGGCGGACCACCTGAAGCAGGCGGGGATCGGCAGCGGTGTGTACTATCCCGTGCCGCTGCACCTTCAGGAGTGCTTCGCCTACCTGGGCTACCGCGAAGGGCAGTTCCCGGAGAGCGAGCGCGCCTGTCGCGAGGTGCTGTCGCTCCCGGTGTTCCCGGAGCTTACGGAGGCGCAGCTGGCGTACGTGGCGGAGAGCATCGGGGCGTTCTTCGGGCGGTAGGGTTCGGGGTTCGGCGACAGGCAGCGAACTGCGTCCGCGGGGTGCCCCTCCCCCGGCCCCTCCCCGTTCGTTCCTCACGGAGGGGGGAGAATTCGGTCCCGCCGCCACGGACGTCCTGCCGTTCTCCCTCCCCCACGCAGTTTGTGGGGAGGGCCGGGGAGGGGGGCGCTGGCCCCTCGCGCTCAACCTGGCCCGACCGCCTGGATGCCGGTGCCGTGTATCCCCTCTCCCACGCAGTCCGTGGGAGAGGGCAGGCGAGGAACGAGCCGGGTGAGGGATCGTGCGGCACGGCGCCTCCTTCGACAGGTCGGCGGCAGAAAAAAAGCTTGGAGCGCGGACGCGGCGGGGCGTAGATTGGGCGGCGCGGAGCGGTTTCACCCGTGAAGCGCCGTTCCGTCCTTCCCGCGCACCCCGCGCACCCATGTTCATCGTCGCCCACAACGGCGCCCGCGTATGGGGCGGCGCCGAGCGGGCCGTCGCGCTGCTGCTGGCGGGGCTGCAGCAGCGCGGGCACCGCGTCCTGCTCCTTTGCAACGACGCCGTGGTCGCGCGGCCGGCCCGGGCGCTGGGCATCGACGCGCAGATCCTGCCCCTGGGCGGCGACGCGTCGCTGCACCACGCCGCCCGCCTGGCCGGCCGGCTGCGCCAGCTGCGGCCGGACGCGCTGCTGGTGGGGATGTTCAAGAAGGCGTGGCTGGCCGGGCTGGCGGGGCGGATGGCCCGGGTGCCGCGGATCGTCGTCCGCATCGGGCTGGAGACGGACGTGCCACGCAACGCCAAGTACCGCTTTGCCTTCCGCCGGCTGGTGGACCAGGTGGTGGTGGTCGCTGAGCGGCTGCGGCCCGTGTACGCGGCGCTTCCCGGCTACGGCAGCGGGCGGCTGGCCGTCATCCCCAACGCCGTGCATCCCCCGGCGGCGCGGATCGCGGGCGGCCTGCGCGCCGAGCTGGGCATTCCGCAGGGCGCGCGTTGCGTGGGGACGGTGGCGCGGCTGGTGGCGCAGAAGCGGCTGGACCGGCTGCTCGATGCCGTGGCGCGGCTGCCGGCGGACGTGCACTGCATCGTGGCGGGTGACGGACCGCTCCGCGGGGCGCTGGAGCGGCAGGCGGTGGCGCTGGGGACGGGGGGGCGCGTGCACTTCCTGGGGTATCGCAGGGACGTCGCGGCGGTGCTGGCGGCGCTGGACGTCTTCGTGATGACCTCGGATCGCGAGGGGATGAGCAACGCCATGCTCGAGGCGCTGGCGGCGGAGGTTCCGGTGGTGAGCACCGCGGTCAGCGGGACGGACGAGGCGCTCCGGCCGGTCGGTGAGGGGTTCGCGCCGGGGGTGGTGGTGGGGTTCAATGTGGACGCGGTGGTGGAGGGGATCCGCGCGGTGCTGGAC
Source organism: Longimicrobium sp. (assembly GCA_035635315.1). Classification (GTDB taxonomy): domain Bacteria; phylum Gemmatimonadota; class Gemmatimonadetes; order Longimicrobiales; family Longimicrobiaceae; genus Longimicrobium. The sequence continues at coordinate 4,435 of DASQBH010000399.1, read as the reverse complement.
GACGAGTGCCGCCGGCAGGCGATGCGCGCGGCGGCAGGGATGCGGGCGCGCGGCGAGTTCGGCTTTCCGCGCGTGCTGGACGCGTGGGAGCGGGTGCTGGCCGGCGGTCCGGCCGATCTACCTCGAGAGATAACGGGCGTGAGCGTGGGAGAGATGGTTGGTGCGTAAGCTGAGCAACATCAATGTCCGTGGGAGCGCGATGCGGTTACTTTCGCACTTTCGCACTCCCGCACTTTCGCACTGATGTTCATCCTCGCCCACAACAGCTCGAACGCGTTCGGCGGAGGGGAGATCGGGACGGTGCTGCTGCTGGCGGGGCTGCAGCGCCGCGGCCACCGCGTCCTGATGCTCTTTCGCGACCCGGAGAACGCCGCCCGCGCCGCGTCTTACGGCATCCCCACCGGCGTGCAGCGCGTCGGCGGCGACGCCATGCTGCCGGACGCGGTCCGTCTGGCCGCGCGGCTGCGGAGCGAGCTGCCGGACGCGGTGATCCTGACGACGTTCAAGAAAGTCTTTCTCTCGGGGCTCGGCGCGCGCATGGCCGATGCCCCGTTCGTCGTGCAGCGCATCGTGCTGCAGGGCGACACGCCGGCCCGCGGCGCACGCTACCGGCTGGCGCTGCGCCGCTTTGTGGACCGCGTGGTGCTGAACGCCGACGCCATGCGCCCGCCCTTTCTGGCTGGCGACCCGGCGCTGGACCCCGCGAAGGTGGTGACGATCCTGGACGGCGTCCGCGCCCCCGTCCGCTCCAGGGAGCCCGGCGCCGTTCGCCGCGAGCTGAGGATCCCGGCGGATGCGCCCGTCGTTGGCTCCGTCGCGCGGCTGGCGGGGCAGAAGCGCTTCGACCGCCTGCTGCGCGCGCTGGCCACGCTGCCGGAGCCCGTCCACTGCATCATCGCCGGCGAGGGGGAAGCGATGGAGGGGATTCGCGCCGTCGCGGCGGAGCTGGGGATGGCGGATCGCGTGCACCTGGTCGGCTTTCGGCGCGACGTGGGGGACGTGCTGGACGCCATCGACCTGTTCGCCGTCTCGTCGGACCGCGAGGGGTTCGCGAACGCCATGCTGGAGGCGATGGCGTTCGGCATCCCCGTGGTCAGCACGGACGTCAGCGGCGCGCGCGAGGCGCTGGACGGCGAGCCGCGCGCCGGCATCGTCACCGGCTTCAGCGAGGCGGAGCTGGCGGAGGCGATCGGCGGCCTGCTGCGCGACCCGCAGGCGCGGCGGCGGATGGGCGACGCGGCGCGGGAGCGGGCGGAGCGGCACTTCGGGGAAGGTCGGTTCCTGGACGAGTGGGAGCGGCTGCTGGAGGACGGCGTCCGGCAGGGACGGAGGGGCGGATGAGGATCGCCATCCACGTGGACGGCCCCATCATCCGCGGCAACGAGCGGCAGGTGATCCGCATCGCCGCCGGGCTGCGCGACCGCGGCCACCACGTCGCCGTCAGCTGCCGCGCGGAGGGGCCGGTGCGCGACGCGCTTTCGGCGCTCGGCATCCCCACCACCGGCATCCGCCCCGGCGGCGACGCGGACCTGTGGAACGCGGGCAGGTTCGCCGCCTGGCTGCGCCGCGAACGGGCGGAGGCGGTGCTGCTGACCTCGTGGAAGCGCACGATGATCAGCGCTGCTGCTGCGGCGGCGGCGCGGGTGCCGCGCATCGTCTACCGCATCGGCGACGTGCACCCCATCGCCACGCTGGAGCGGCTGGCGCTGCGCCGCTGGTACACGGACGTGATCGCCAACAGCCGCAAGGTAGGCGAAAGCGTCGCGGCCGCCGTTCCCCGCGCGGCGGGAAAGGTGCACGTGGTGGTGAACGGGATGGAGATCGTCCCCCCAACCCCCGCGCCGGTGCGGCAGGAGCTGGGGATTTCGGAGGATGCCATCCTGCTCGCCGCGGTGGGCGGACTGGAGCGCCGAAAGGGATTCGACCTGCTGATCGATGCGCTCCCCGCGCTGGACGGGCGGGTGCACGCCGTCCTTGTCGGCGGCGGGACGGACGCGGAGCGCGCCCGGGTGGATGCGCAGGCCCGCGAGCGCGGCGTGGCGGATCGCGTCCACGTTCTCGGCCGCCGCCCGGACGGCCCGGCGGTGACGGCCGCCTGCGACGCGTTCGTGCTCCCCAGCCGCTCCGAGGGCTTCAGCGTGGCGATGCTGGAGGCGATGGCCGCGGGCAAGCCGACCGTGTGCACGGACGTCGGCGGCGCCTGGGAGGGCCTCGCGCCGCGCGACGGACGCCCGGCGGCCGGCTGGATCGTCCCCATCGACGACGTGGATGCGCTTGCGGCCACGCTGCGCGAGGTGGTGGATGGGATTCGCGCGGATGCGCCGGAGGTGCGGGCGCGCGCGGCGGAGGCGGCGTGGCGCGCCAACCACTGGTTTACGCTGGATGCGATGATCGACGGCTACGAGGCCGTGCTCACCGGCCGCGCGTCGGGGGAACCGCGGTGAGCGACTTCCTGTTTTCCTCGCGCCCGCGCCCCGCCAACGAGCTGCGGAGCATCCTGGCGCGCCGCCTGGCCCCGGTCGTCGTCGCCGTCGACGAGTACGCGGGCGAGTGGGGCACGCGGGCGACCGCCAGCGCCTCGCACGACCCGGAGCCGGTGCTGCGGGATGAGCGCGGGATCACCGTCCTTATCGGCGAGCCGTTTCTGCGGATCGACTCGCTCCCCGCGGGACCGGCGGTGGATCCAGAGCGGCGCGCTGCCCTGCATCGCCTGCTGCTAAGCGGCGAGGAGCGCGGCTGGGAGGATCGGCTGGACGGACCCTTCGCCGCGCTGTCGATCGACACAACCCGCGGAACCGGCTCCATCGTCACCGACCTGTTCGGGTGGATCATCGTCTTCGCCGCGGAGCCGCGCGGGGCGGGGGAGCCGCTGGTCCTCGGCACGCACGTGGATGCGGTCGCGGAGGCGGCGGGCGTGCTGGGCGACATCGATCCCGTCTCCGCAGTGGAGCTGATGGGCTACCTGACCATCGCCTATCCGCGGACGCTGTATCCCACCGTGCGGCAGGTGGAGCCGGGCTCCGTGCGCCGCTTTGGCGAGTACGGGTGGACGGGCGCGGCGCACGCGTACTGGCAGCCGGAGGAGCGCACCGCCTTCACGTCGCCGGAGGAGGCCGCGGAGACGCTGAGAACGGCGCTCGTCGATGACGTGCGGCTCGCGGTGGATGGCCACGCGCGCGTCGGCATGCTGCTGAGCGGCGGCGAGGATGCGCGCGCGGTGCTGGGTGCCATTCCGCGCGACGTGCGGGTGGACTGCTTTGTCTACGGCGAGGCGGACAACCGCGAGATCCGCAGCGCGCGGCGCGTGGCGCGCGCGTACGGCGCCTCCGTCACCTTCGCGCGGCGACCACCGGGGCACGACATCGCGCACTTCGAGGCCGTCGCCGGGATGGTGGGCTCGCAGAACGAGTTCATCGACGTGCACGGGTACGGATTCCACACGTCGCTGCGGATGAACGAATATCCCGTGATGCTGGGCGGCTACTCGTCCGACGCGCTGCTCAAGGGCGACAACGTGCGCCGCTGGGCGCGCCGGCGCCTGGAGCGCGGGGAAGCGCCCGGCATCCGCTCCGCGCGCCCGCCCAAGCTTGACGGCGTGCGCGAGGAGTTGCTGGCCGAGGCTGGCGCGCGGCGGACGGCGTTCCGCCAGTGGATGGCGGGGCTGCGGCCGGCATCGGCGGATGAATGGTCGTTCATTTATCCATTCTCCATGCGCAAGTACGCCACGGTGTTCGGCGGCAACCGGCGGCTGATGCGGATGCACGAGCCGTTCATGTCCAACGGCGTCGTGCGAATCGCCGCGTCGGTGCCGCAGGCGTGGAAGCTGGACCGCGCGCTCTTCTACCGCGCCATGCGGCCGCTGCTGGCGCGCTCGTGGTACGTGCCGCACACGCGCAACCGCGTGCCGTACTTTCCGCACCCCGTCAACGCCGCCGCGCGCCCGCTGCTGGGCCTCGCCCGCGGCACCCGCGCCCTGCTGACGGGCACGTGGAACGCCGGCCAGGAGAGCTGGCCAAAGTGGGACGACCTCGTCCGCATCCCCCTGATGCACGAAAAGACCGCCGCCCACCCCATCGCCGATTCGCCGCTGCGGACCGTGTTCGCGGCGGACGATCCGGCGCGTGCCGTGGCCGGGTGGCCGGGATTGAGCCAGCTGGTGGCGCTGCAGCTTGCCTACCTGACCCGCGGATGAAGCCCTCACCCGCTCGCTTAGGCTCGCACCCTCTCCCGCAAGCGGGAGAGGGTATAAACGTCACACATGCCTGCGGAGCGATTCCGCGGCTTCGGCGCGCAGGCGGGGGGCCCCTCCCCCGGCCCCTCCCCGCTCGTGCCTCGCGGAGAGGGGAGGATTCGGTTGTGCTTCGGCGGGCATCGAACTGCGTCCGCGGGGTGCCCCTCCCCCGGCCCCTCCCCGTTCGTTCCTCACGGAGAGGGG